>DRGP01000103.1 GCA_011050015.1 Leeuwenhoekiella sp.
AACCGTAGATATCTACATTCTCATAAGGAGTGCTGATCCCATAGCCTATGGCAACATCTATAGATTTACCTTGATGAGGTTGCGCTTTTGCAAAATTGGCAAAAAAGATTATAAAAATAGTTGGTAGAAGCGTGGTGCGTAGTGTTGTGATCATACTTGGGGGTTCGATTTGTACTAATTTATGTTTTGGGGTTTAAAACGTAAATTAAAGAAACCTATTTGTATAAATCAACGCCCGATATATTATTTTTCAATCATAATAAAGACCTGTCAGGTTTTTTAAACCTGACAGGTCTGATCTGTACAGAAACTACTTGTTATACCCAAACCGTTTCAGTTCCCTATCACTACTGCGCCAGTCTTTGTTGACTTTTACATACAATTCGATGTGCACTTGTTTGCCAAAAAAGGCCTCCAGATCTTTACGGGCTTCAATGCCCACACGTTTTAAGGCATTGCCTTTATGGCCGATGATGATGCCCTTCTGGCTCTCGCGCTCTACCATAATAATGCTGCGCATGCGGATAATCTTTTCTTCCTCAAAAAACTCTTCGGTGTCTATCTCTACCGAATATGGAATCTCCTTTTTATAGTGCATCAAGATCTTCTCACGGATGATCTCATTGACAAAAAAACGTTCGGGTTTGTCGGTGAGTGCATCTTTGGGGTAAAATGGCGGAGAAACGGGTAAATTGGCCAAAATACGGTCAAAAACCTCTCGTACACCAAAATTTTCCAGCGCAGAAATCGCAAATATTTCAGCATTGGGAACCATTTTCTGCCAGTGCTGGCGGCTTTCCTCAAGCAGCTCTTCGTTCCCTTTATCTATTTTATTGATGAGCAGCAGCACCGGAATCTCGGTATTTGTAATCTTTCGGAAAAAATCTTCATCCTTGAGCTCTTTTTCGCCAAGCTCGACCATGTATAGCATCACATCGGCATCTTCAAAAGCCGACTTTACAAAGTCCATCATAGAGGCTTGCAATTCGTACGCTGGCTTAATAATACCTGGTGTATCGCTGAAAATCATCTGAAAGTCATCACCATTTACAATCCCCAAAATACGGTGCCGGGTGGTCTGTGCTTTTGAGGTAATTATGGAAAGGCGCTCCCCCACTAAGGCATTCATCAACGTAGATTTACCCACATTGGGATTGCCTATAATATTTACAAAACCGGCTTTATGAGCCACGGTTGCTTTAGCTCCCTCGTTTGAAGGTTCTGCATTGGCTTTGAGGTCGTCAGTATTCAAGATGATCCGTTTTGGTTAATGGGCAAAGTTCAGGCTAAATTTTGAGATAACCTTAAAATTTTATACATCTGAAGGTTTTAATGTTGAACCTTTTCCGCTTTAATCTCGAGACCCGACTGTAGAATTTCATGAACCAACGGATTTGAAACTTCAAAATCACGCTCCCGGAAAGGGTGTGGCTCAATGCGTATATCCAGATCACGCCTTAATCGCATCAATTCCCACTGCATATACAATGCGTTATCAAAATCTGAAAATACTACTGCGATATCTATATCACTATCCTCATGAAAACTTCCTTTGGCATAGGAGCCAAAAAGAAAAAGTCTGTTAAATTCAAACTTTTCTCTAATCGCTTCAGCGTAACGATGTACGATCTCTAGAACTGCTGCTTGATCCATTTTCTAAGAATTGTTATTTTATCAATCCATTCTTGGGTAAAATCTTGAGTGCATACTTGATAAAACTCCTTTTTATAATCATCATACCGAGCATTTAAATTGAAGGAAGTAATTTTATCTATTGTTTCCAGCTGCTCACTGCTCATTTCAATATTTACAAGTTTTGCCAGCTTCAATAAATTATGGGTAAAGGGAGCATGCTTTCCAAACTTCTTGACATAAAGCGCCTTTAATAATTTCTCTACTGAAATTTGCCCAAGGAATAACGACCAACCGTAAGATTTTGAATTATACAAAATCATCATAGTTTCTGCATCATCTTCAGAAGTTTGAATCCAGTGGTCAGCTATCTTTTTTACCTCAATATGCGCATTACCCTCATCCATTTATAATAAATTGACTTAAAGATAAGTGTTTTCTGCCAATTTCCATTGCATTATAACTCGACCAGCAATCGTAACTTCAAAATATTGAAGTCGTAAAAATCACAAGTCATGATAAAGAATATTTAACGTTAAAAAAATAATTTCCCTTCGAGGTCTAGGGGGTTTCAAAAATCAATTTTCCCGTATAGGTTTCTTCCACATCTACAATGGCTGGTCGGTTTACCGAGATCAGGTCGCCGGTGCTTAATACTTTGCCGCGCAGGCTTTCAATGGGATTTACAATAACTTTCTGGGTTCCCCGATGGAAAATATAAAGATCCTGAACAGCTAGATCTTGAGCCTCCACGCGCATATCTCCCTCCAACAATTCAATATTAGCTGCTTTGGCCGTTCCGGAAAGAAAGAAATTACTCAGTCCGTTTGCGGTGATTTTTAAGCTATCTACCGCTAATTCTAGCCTAAAATCGCCGTCTTTGTGGTATTTATCCTCTTCCTCCAGATCTTCGCTGAGCAGTGTTAAGGAAGGGTAGGAAAGTACCCCATCACTTTGCACCTCATAACCGGAAGCATTGCGAATGGTCGCTATATTTGGCGCGGTAACCAGCACTTGGGTAATGTTATAATCGCGCACCAAGTTACAGCCGTTGTTATTATAGAGATTAAGAACACCGTCAGTAACGGTTATTTCTATATCATTGAGCAGGTTCTCACCGGTCTTCACGACCACTTTTTGCTGTGGGCCTTCCTTAAGGATAAGCTGCAGGCGTTCTTCAACAACAATGACGTTAAAATCTGCTACTTCAAATTCCTTTTCGGTGCGATCACCAGCGTCCTGAATACAGTTCAGGCTGTTCTCACTATCGCAGGAAATTAAAAAAATCAGTAAAAAAGCTCCTAAAAACTTTTTCAAATGAATAAAAATCAAGGACTTCAGTGCAATCACACAAGGTATGAATTAGAAAATATTTGTAAAAATCGAGGCAAGCCTCGGATAATTAGACCCCCTGGAGGGATTAAAAGGCCAAATTTACAGAACTTCAGGCAGTATTGCGGTAGAAAGTCTTTTCTTTTGTTTTAGACTGCAAAGAATGACTTTAATTGCCTTTGGCCATAAAAATTTCTTCGTTCAGCATCGCGCGACGGTCACGGGCCAGTCTTAAAAGAGGGTCATACTTGGCATACTGCCCGTTTTCATAGTTGTCTATGAATTTTTCATATAATTTCAAGACTTCCCTTTTGTCCTCATAATAATTATCAGCAACCACGGCCTTATAATACAGTGCTTTTTTATGATCTTCATTTTCAGAAAGCGCCTTATTGTAGTTCGCCATTGCTTTCTTCCATTTTTTATGGATTTTATACGTGTTTCCTAAGGTGTAGTAATCGGCATCAAGCGGCAAATCTTTATAAACAATAGCCAGTTTTCCATGTTTTTCGGCATTTTTAAAATCTTCGATAAAATTATAGAGTTTGGCGAGGTTTTCATGCAGGTGAAAATCTTCTTTGCTAAAGACCAAAGCCTTTAAGTATGCGTCTATGGCTTTGTCATATTTCCGGCGTTTATAATAACAAACACCAAGTTTTTCATAGATAAACTGCGAATTTTGACCCAATTCAAGCAGCTTTTCAAACAACGGGATCGCGTCGCTTACAAAACCACGGCTAAAATTATCCTGAGCCAGCAGCGAGATGATTTCCACATTCTCGGGATAACTTTGCAGCGCCTTGGCACATAGACGTTCTACAACCATAAAGTTTTTGCGCTTCAAGTAATATTTTGCAGTTTGATAAAGTGCTTTTTGATGGGTACTATCTAAGGCGACCGCCTGTTCAAAATCGGTTATAAACGGGGTATTAAGGTCATTTTTGCTCGTTAAACTATCTGTGTTTACACGGCTTGTAGTGTCGGGAATTTGCATTTTCGCGCGGCCGCGCTGGTAATAAAAGTTGGGATTGTCTTTATAAGTAGCTATGAGCACAGTAAAAACGCTGTCTGCCATTTTATAATGCGCCGTTGTGATCAGGAGTTTGCCATATTCATTTAAAGCCACCGCCGCTTCCGGCCCAGTTGCCGCTTTTTTATAATTAGCAAGCGCATTACCCAGAACCCCTTTGGCTTGATGCGCCCGGGCGATTTTTAGGTAAATAGCCTGATTTTTAGGCTGAATAGTCGAATAATTGGTTAGCGCTTCGTTATAGTTGCCCACCGCGTACAAACTGTCTGCAATGGCCAAAGCCGAAGGGTTTTGAGCTTCGGCTTTAAAAAAACAGCTAACACAAATTAAAAATAAAAGTTTTTGCATAATGAAACAATTGATAGAGACCTCACAGGTCTGTGAGGTCTCTGAGGTTTAGTACGATGCTAACTTATTTGTTCTTAAATACAATGGGCAAGGCGTAAAGAACACTTACTTCTTTACCTTTATGTTTACCGGGCTTCATTTTAGGAAGTTCTTGTATTAAATCTATGGCTGCTTCTTCAAGTTCAGGCTTGGGCGCTCGGGCTCCCATAGGGACAACCTCCCCATTTTTATCTATTTTAAACTGAACGTAAATCTTGGTTATTCCGGTCAATCCCAACTTCTTTCCTAAACTGGAATCAAAATTCTTGGCCACAAAGTCGCTTATTTTTTCAGACATGCATATTTTTTTAGCATCATTACCTTCCAGATCTTCACAGCCCGGGTAGATAGGTACTTCTTCGATCACTGCGAAAGGAACATCTGTATTTGGATCATCCCCTGCATAATCGTTCATACTAACGGAAATATTTGCCTTTGACCCTGTTTTTTTTGAAAGTGTGCTTGTTGCTAAACTTATAATATCCCTTTTCTCCTTTTCACTTAGTTCCCCTTTGGCCTCAATAGTAGCCTGCAGATCAGAAATTTGCTGTTCGAGCGTTTCTGATTGATTATTTTCTGGATTGTTATCGGTAGAGCAACCTACATAGGTAAGCATGCCGGCAAGCACAGGAATAAGGAGTAGATACTTCCATTTTGCGGTGGTTTTTGAGTGTTTTTGTAACATAACGATTCGTTTTTTGATTAATGATTGATTGAAAAATGTATTGATGAATGAAATTTTTTGACTTCCAAAAGCGGTATTGAGCAGCTGGTTGTAATACGACCGGGGTTCGGTGTGGCGCACCGCAGTTGCATCTGCGATATACTCATGCAGTTCGCCCATACTGCGCTGATAACCATAAATAAGTGGGTTGAACCAAAGCAAGACGCGCAACCCTTCAAAAAATAAAAGGTCTAGAC
>DRGP01000104.1 GCA_011050015.1 Leeuwenhoekiella sp.
CTTTTATTTCACTTCGCGAAAGAACGGCTGCGATCAATAAAATCACATCGGCGCCGTGAGCTTTTGCTTCTAAAATCTGATATTCATCAATGATAAACTCCTTACGTAAGAGCGGAAATCGATCATGCCCTCACTCGATATGCTTGGTGTGAACAATAGAAATTTAAAGACTTTTGAAGTCAGTCTTGAAATCAGCAAAAGCCTTTCTGAAAAGATCCCAGAAGATTTTGTGAAAGTTTCGGAAAGTGGTATTAGCACTATTGAGGCTATAAAAGAACTGCAACCTTATGGATATAAAGGTTTTCTGATAGGTGAAAATTTTATGAAAACTGCTGATCCCGGTGAAAGTGCAAAGGAATTTATTAAGAAATTAGGCCAGTAAAAGCTCCCCTCCTTTTCAAGGAGGGGAAAATTTCAGCTTTGCTGAAAGAGGGGTGGTTGAGCCGTAAAAAAGTTAATTAATTCTAGCATGAGATAAATAGACCTACAAGGAGCCCTCATTCCTCCGGGACACTTTGCGGGTTGAAATAAACATATATAATACCAGACAGGTTTTCAAAACCTGTCTGGTCTAAAACACAAAGAAAAATGAAACTCAAAATCTGTGGCATGAGATTAAACACCGCTGAAGTAAGCCAACTTCAGCCAGATTATCTGGGTTTTATATTCTATGAGGGAAGTCCGCGGTATTTTGATTTTGAAGAAATAGCCCCAATATCGGCTAAAATTCAAAAAGTGGGCGTATTTGTAAATGCAGAAATCGATGATATTTTGGCCAAAATCGATCAATTTGACCTAAAAATCGTCCAATTGCATGGTAAGGAATCAGCCGAATTTTGTGCTAAATTAAATGAGCAATTAAGGTCAAAAAACGTTGAAATATGGAAGGTTTTTGGTATAAAAGATCAATTTGATTTCAATGTTTTGACCGCATATGAACCGGTGGTTGATAAGTTTCTATTTGATACCAAAGGCAAAGAAAAAGGTGGAAACGGTTATGCTTTTGACTGGGAGGTTTTAAAAAAATATCCTTCAAAAAAACCTTTCATGCTCAGCGGCGGTATTGGGTCAGAGGAAATTGAAAAACTAAAGGAATTGTCAAAAACAAATTTACCCCTTTACGGCATTGATGTAAACAGTAAATTTGAAATCGAACCGGGATTGAAGGATGTGGAAATGTTGAGGAAGTTTAAGGAAGATTTGTTCCAAGTTTAAAGTTGCAGGTTGCAGGTTGAAAAAATTCATAATCATCAATAATAAAAGAATAGATTTCCGCCCCTGCCTACAGGCAGGCAGGTTTGCGGAAATGACATAAAATTATATTTATGAACTACAACGTAAACGAAAAAGGATATTACGGTGATTTTGGTGGCGCGTATATTCCCGAAATGCTATACCCCAATGTGGAAGAACTGCGGCAAAATTACCTGAAAATCATGCAAGAAGCTGATTTTCAGAAAGAATTTCATGAGTTGCTGCGCGAATATGTGGGCCGACCTACCCCGCTCTATTATGCCAAACGTTTTTCGGAAAAATACGGCACTAAAGTCTATCTAAAACGCGAAGATCTTTGCCATACCGGCGCGCATAAAGTCAACAATACGATTGGGCAAATCCTTATGGCACAGCGATTGGGCAAAAAACGCATTATTGCAGAAACCGGAGCCGGCCAGCACGGGGTGGCCACCGCAACCGTTTGTGCACTTATGGGGCTGGAATGTATCGTCTATATGGGCGCGATTGATATCAAACGCCAGGCGCCCAATGTGGCTCGGATGAAAATGCTGGGAGCAAAGGTGATTCCTGCAGAATCTGGCAGCAAGACCTTAAAAGACGCGACAAACGAGGCCATTCGTGACTGGATCAGCAATCCTACCGATACACACTATATCATAGGCAGCGTGGTGGGGCCACATCCCTACCCCGATATGGTAGCACGTTTTCAAAGCGTGATTTCTACGGAAGTTAAAAAGCAACTGCAGGAAAAAGAAAACCGCGATACACCCGATTATGTGGTCGCCTGCGTGGGCGGTGGCAGCAACGCCGCCGGACTTTATTATCACTATCTGGACAACCCAAAAGTGGGCATTATTGCGGTGGAAGCAGCAGGAAAAGGCATTGATTCCGGAGAAAGTGCTGCAACCTCTGCGCTAGGGAAAGAAGGGATTATTCACGGCAGCAAAACCCTGCTTATGCAAACTCCTGATGGGCAGATTACCGAGCCGTATTCTATTTCTGCTGGGCTTGACTATCCCGGTGTGGGGCCCATGCACGCGCATTTATTCCGTAGTAAGCGCGGCGAATTTATCAGCGTTACCGATGCAGATGCGATGCAGGCGGGTCTTGAACTGAGTAAACTAGAAGGTATAATTCCAGCGATAGAAACAGCGCACGCCCTTGCCATCTTTAAGGATCGGAAATTTAAAAAAGATGATGTCGTGGTCGTGAATTTAAGTGGCCGCGGGGATAAGGACTTGAATACGTATATTGAGTATTTTGATTTGGCCTAGGCGTAATTATACTTTAGAAAGAGCTTCCCTCCTTTTTAAGGAGGGACGGTAGCGATAGCTGACAGGGTGGTTCTCGTGGGCAAACCCTTCCGAACTCGCTAACGCTCGTCCACCTTCCCTTTAAAAGGGAAGGAACCAGAAAAACAATTATAATTTCCGTCTTTACGCACTTTTTTGTTAATGCGGGGAAATTAAAAAAATAAAGATTAAAATGAACAGAATCAATAAGAAAATGCAGGAAGGTAAAAAGCTCCTTTCTATCTATTTTACGGCAGGATATCCTGACATTGAAGATACGATGCCTACGCTAGAAGCGCTGCAAGAAAACGGTGTGGACATGGTAGAAATTGGCTTGCCGTTTAGTGATCCGCTGGCCGATGGGCCTACTATTCAGGAAAGTTCTACCCATGCGCTAAAAAATGGGATGACCACGGCAAAACTCTTTGAACAGCTTAAAGATGTGCGAAAAACCATTGATATCCCGCTTATTATTATGGGTTATTTTAATCCTGTTTTGCAATATGGCATTGAGGATTTTTGCGCTAAATGCAAAGAAATTGGTATTGACGGTATGATTTTACCCGATCTTCCACTTGCGGAATATGAATTACATTATAAGGATATCTTTGAGAAAAATGATTTAAAATTCATCTTTCTCATCACACCGCAGACTTCGGATGAGCGTATTAGGCAGATTGACCAAGCCAGCGACTCCTTTATCTATATGGTAAGCACCGCCAGCACTACAGGAGCTACTTCTGGATTTAGTAATGTGCAGCGCGATTATTTTGAGCGGATTGCCTCGCTAAATCTTAAAAACCCACAGATTGTAGGTTTTGGGATAAAAGATTCAGAAACTTTTATAACAGCCACCAAAAACGCAAAGGGCGCAATCATTGGTTCGGCGTTTATAAAACATATTACGGAACACGGGGTGGAGAAAATCGATGATTTTGTGTCAAAAATCAGGTGATTTCGTCAAAAAATCGCTTAATTATTAACCCGACCTTATCATTTTGTTGTCAAAATTTAACGCGTGTAAGACTTATATTTGAGTATATAAAAATTTAAATAATTTTATTATGGCTAAGAAATTTGAACGTAAAACCGAACAAAAAACCCCAACCAATCCAGATGGAAAGGGAAAAGATGATACAAACAAGGTTGACATCGATGAAAAAACAATAAAGAAACAGCAGAATAAAAAGTAAGATCCCTTATCCAACTTTGAACTAAAAAAAGCCGACACTGATATGTGTCGGCTTTTTTTGCTTTTTTATAATAAAACCTATTCCTTTTTATCTGCTACCAATTTATAGGTAGGATCTTCCATAATATTTACATCTATAATTGCCTCGGCATTTTTGAGCAGGCGGATGCAATCTTCACTAAGATGCCTCAAATGTACTTCCTTTCCCGCTTTAGAATACCGCTGGGTGATCACATTGAGCGCCTCTATGGCAGACATGTCTGAAACGCGGCTTTCTTTAAAATCTATGATCACTACCTCTGGATCGTTCTGTACATCAAATTTTTCAATAAAATTGGTAGTGGAAGCAAAAAACAGAGGTCCGTATATTTCATAATGCTTGATCCCGTCTTCGTCAACATGCTTTCGGGCTCTAATTCTTTTAGCACTTTCCCAAGCAAAAAACAATGCGGAAAGAATAACACCCACCAAAACGGCCAAGGCCAAGTTATGTAATACCACCGTAATTACGGCAACGATTACTACCAGAAAAACGTCCTTTTTAGGCACTTTATTGACGATTTTTAAACTCACCCATTCAAATGTTCCGATTGCAACCATAATCATGACCCCAACCAAGGCAGCCATGGGAAGTTTTTCAATGATGGGTGCACCAAATAGAACAATGACAAGAATGGTCAAGGCCGCGATTATACCAGACAAACGTGCCCTAGAACCGGCTGATAGGTTCACTAATGTTTGAGCGATCATTGGGCAGCCCCCCATCCCGAAGAAAAATCCATTTAAAATGTTCGCGCCGCCCTGAGCGACACATTCCCGGTTTCCGTTTCCTTTAGTTTCGGTTATTTCGTCAACCAAACTTAGGGTAAGCAGACCTTCGGTTAAACCCACCGCGGCCATGATCATAGAATATGGGGCTATCAGTTTTAAGGTATCCCAATTAAGGGGGATGTCGGGAATATGAAACGGAGGAAAACCGCCGCTAATCGAAGCGATATCCTTTACCGTTTTTGTGTCAATACCCAGAAAATAAACCAGTGCAAAGATCACGATGATCGCAACTAGCGAAGACGGCACCGCTTTTGTAATTTTTGGCAATAAAACCACAATGGCAATGGTCAAGGCCACCAGACCGGCCATAATATATAGAGATGTACCAGAAAGCCACGCTATCTCGCCATTTATTATGGTTTTTAAACTGGGTAAATTTATTCGTCTGGTACCGCACCCGGTAATGTTCGGTTTTGTAAACGGCCTTGCCATAGTAATATTTATGTCGCAGCTAGATC
>DRGP01000105.1 GCA_011050015.1 Leeuwenhoekiella sp.
GCTTAAAACAGTAGGGTTTTTAGTAGTATTGGCGACCTTTTGCTTGATTTTATTATAATTTGAGACGATGGAATTAAAAATGGAATCGGCCATTTGCTGCTTCCCGTAAAAGGCAGCAAAAAACTTGATCCATTCCGCTTTTCCCAGCGGACTGTGTTCTACCCAATCACCATTATATACCACTGGGATTTTTGCACGTTGTAGTGAATTTAAAGTTTTATTTTCTCCTTCTACACCAAAACTCACCACCACATCGGGATCGAGGTTGATGGTGGTTTCTGTATTTATTGATTCGTTCTGCCCCAGTTCTTCCACCTCGCCCGTTTCGATCAATTTTCTTGTTTTTTCTGATGAAATATAATCCAGGTTGGGGAAACCTTTCAGTGTATTTTCAACGCCCAGCATTTCCAGCGAGGGAATGTGTGTGGTTGAGGTTACCACGATAGAGGTTACAGGAACCGTGACCACCGCGTCTGGGTGCAGGGAATCGGGCAATGTTTTCCCTTTTTTCAGTAAGGCGTAGCGGTAGTTTTTATCGCTATCGGGAAAAGCTTCGGTGACGGTGATCAAAGAAAAATCGGGGTAGGCGGTGATCTCAAAACCGGTGGCGTAGCTTATTTTCACTTCCTTTCCACTGGAAAAATCACGGGTTGATTTTTGATCCTGCTTACAGGAAATCACCAAAAAACCCAGTAAAACGGGGTAAAACCAGCTTAAAATGACGCGCAATCGATCTTTCATGGTTCAAAAGTAGTATTATTTGGTCAGAATAAAAGGATAGACGGTGTTTAGGTCGATTGGGAATTAAAATTAGCTTGTAAATTCTTCAGTGACATTTTTGAAAAGAATTATCTATAACTAGAAGTCGCTTCGAGTACTTTGTGATGAATCAGTAGCACAGTTCACCAATGCAAGTGGGAGCATGGCCTTTCCAAAACCTCACAACACTTTCTCAAAAATCATAGGTTTCATCTTATTTTTATAGTAGTTTCGCGCTTGAATTTTGGTGAGAAGGTTTGAAATTTAGAAGCACGTCAACCTGAACTTGATTCAGGTTCTAACCAGAAATGTGCTCCAAGCACGATGAGATTCTGAAATAAATTCAGAATGACGCTGTAATAATTTCATCCACCTCTTAAAAGGGAAGTAAAGTAATTCTGAATTCAGTTTTAAAAATTGAGTTCACAAAAAGCTTTCGCTGTTCCCGCAACTGTATGCTTTGCCCTATTTTATTTGGGGCGGTATGGATTACACTTTAAACCACTGTTTATTTCCGCTCAGGCGGAAAAACGGGAAGGTAAATCCATAGACGCGAGCCAGGAGACCTGCCAGGGTTCACTATTGTCAAACCTTCGGGATAAGGGTTTGAGGATGGCGCGCAACTGGCAAAAAATCGGTATTTTAAGGTAGATTTTCTTCTGTTTTTGACCATTTTTCACCCGTTTTTAGCGGCTTTTCCTCCTTTTTTCCGTATAATTTAATTTAAGATGCACACAAAAAACTATGTGTTATCGGCATGCCTATTGGCAGGCCTTTCGGTGTATGCGCAACAGCAGCCCACCGAAAAACTGGATGAAGTCGTGGTGACCGACTCAAAATTTGAACTGAAACGCGAAAACAGCGGCAAGGTGGTGGTAAACATCAGCCGCGAAGAACTGGAGCAAAACCAGGGAAGAACGCTTGCCGAGGTGCTTAATACTGTAGGCGGTATTGAGATCAATGGTTCGCGGAGCAATGCAGGACAGTCGCTGAGTTATTACGTGCGCGGCGGTAATAACCGCCAGGTGCTGGTGGTGATAGACGGCGTGCAGGTAAGCGATCCCTCAGCCATTGCCAATGATTTTGACCTGCGTTTGCTGGATATAAATTCCATAGAAAACATTGAGATTATTAAAGGTGCAGCGAGTACGCTGTATGGTAATGGGGCGGCCACGGCGGTGATCAATATCACGACCAAAAAAGCTTCTGGCGATAAAATCGCCGCACAGTTTACCGCGGTTGCGGGCACCAATGAATCCCAGCATGACCGCAATTTCAGTATTAATGATTACCAGAACCGCGTAGGTGTAAATGGAACGCTGGGTGGAGTAACTTATGTAGCCGGTTTTGGCAATCAATATACAGACGGACTTTCGGCGGTGATTGATGAAAATAGTGATGAAAAGGACGCTTTTTCACGCTATAATGCCAATGTAAAAGTGGGCTATGCCTTTAGTGAAACGTTTAAGGTTTCCCTTTATGGGATTTACGATCATTTTGACACGGCCTATGATAATTCCTTTCCGCTGGAAGACGCGCCGTTTACCTCACAGAGCGATCAGAAGCGTGTCGGGCTTTCTTCAGAATACAAATATGGCGCTGGAAGCCTTACATTGAACGCCGCGTATAATAATATTGAACGTTCTTTTGAATCTAACTTTCCCTCCGCATACGATTCCGATAGTTATATTGTAGATATTTTTAATAAATACACCTTTAATGATCGTTTTTATACCGTTCTCGGCTTTAATTATGTGGAAGGAAGGACAAATTTTGGCGAGAAGGAAGAAACTTCAAATGCTGATCCTTATGTAAATGTGGTCTATGTTTCAGACTTTGGCTTTAATATGAACGCAGGCGCCCGCTTGAATAATCACAGCGAGTATGGCAGCCATTTTATCTATAACCTCAACCCATCGTATACCTTAAAAATGGGTGAAAGCTACGCGAAAGTCTTCGGGAGTTACGCCACTTCTTATATTTCACCTTCGCTTACGCAATTGTATGGCGATTTTGGGGCAAATCCGGATCTGGAACCGGAAGAAGATCGAACCATTGAGGGAGGGTTGGAATTTAGTTCAGCTTCCTCTTTTCGCATAAGCGGAACCTATTTTAACCGTCGCGAAGATAATTTTATCGCGTATCAGACCATAGATTTTGATACTTTTGAAAGTCAATACCGCAATGCACTGGAAATTTATGACGTGCAGGGAGTAGAGGCCCAGCTGGAAGCCAATCTTATGACCGGTCTAACGCTGCGCGGAAATTATACCTTTACCGAAAACAAAGATAAACCCGGCCTGCGTGTTCCAAAACATAAAGTAAATGGCCTAGTAGGCTATACGTTTGCCTCCCGAACTTTTGCTTCGGTAAATTATCAATACACCGGAAAGCGCACCGATACCGATTTTAGTACCAGCGAAAACCTAGAGCTCAAAGCCTTTGGCACGTTTGATTTTTACCTGAGCCATACGTTGGCAGATCCCAATATTAAATTTTTTGTTGGGTTGAACAATGCCTTTAATGAAGAGTATACAGAGCTAATAGGTTACACCACCCGCGGGCGAAACATACGCTTTGGAATTAACCTCAATTTATAGGCTTAAAAACCAATTTTTCAACATAAAAAGCCCGATTTTCTAATTCAGAAAATCGGGCTTTTAGTCTAAATTGATTTTCCAGGCGGCAATTATTGATCCAACTGCGGCAGATCAACATACATACGCTGGTAGGTAGGGGTGTTCATATCAGATTCTCCTATTTCCGGCAATCTTTTTCCTGGATTTTGAGTTAGATTTAACGATCGTCCACCACGTATTTCATCGAGTGCTGCTTTTAACAAAGGTTCATTCTCATCACCCAAAACTCCATAAATAGAAACACGTTCTTCCAGAGGAACTTCAGGATTTAATCCTTGCACAAAACCCGTCGTTCCATTTGCATTTGCCGTGGTTAAAATAAGAGGCTGTATGGCATAAAAATGATTGGGATTGGCACCGTTTCTATTAAAGTTGGGCGCATCATTATCATAAAAAGTAACTGAAGCCTGAAATTTACCCACTGTGGTATCGCCCACTTGACGTACATCAATATAAGGATCAAGCCCGTTGATCACGAGTTCGCTGGCAGAAGCCGTACTTCCAGTGGTTATCACATATAATTTACTCAGATTTAGACTGTTTATAGGCGTGTCATCAGTAATTGTAGTGTGAAAATAGTTTTTCAATTGTTCTGGATTTTGTGCTTCTAGAGCAGCTTGAATCTGTGGATTATAAACCTGCGTTGAGAATAATTCATCAGGAAACTGCCCGGTGATCATCGCGGCAAGATCTGTCGCGGTACGTACAGAGCCGCCGCCGTTGTAGCGCAGGTCAAGAACCAACTGGTTGATACCTTCACTTTTAAAATCTGCAAAAGCGGCATTTAATTCATCATCAAAGTTAGACGTAAAGGAGTTGTACATCAGGTACCCCACTTTTTGCCCGGCGACATCATCAAAGGTTTTGGTGATAAAAATCGGGTTTTCAGTATATTCTTCTTTAGTGAGTGAAATAGTTTGTCCTGTTTCCACGATACCATCAGGTGTGATTTCAGCAATGGTTATAGTATAGTTAGTCGCAGCAAGGAGCTGGCTGTAATTATCAATGGTGAGTGGCGTCCCATCTATTTCGGTAAAAAGCATACCGCGTGTAACGCCCTGAGCCTCTGCTGAAGTGTTGGGCAACACATAGTGCACAAAACCTACCACACGATCGCTACCTCTTGCAGCAAGGGAGAGGCCATAATCCATCCCGTTATTGAGGCTTACCCCGGCAAAACTGCGCTCCAGTTCGCGATAATCTGCGGTAATAATGCTAAAACGGTCTAGGGGTTCAGGCGCTTTTACGCCGTCATAGAAAAGTCTTTCCGGAGTTTCAAAACCAGCGAGATACTCATTGAGCGCATCCTGAGTTGCAAAGCGATCATCGGCCAGGACTGGCACATCGGGTTTATAGAGGTACCAGATATTCATCGCACTGTAGATAAAATTTTCAACCTCCAGGTTATCGGCTACGGGTTTTATTTCATCATCGCGGTCTTTACTACAGGAAAATGTTACTGCTACGAGAAGACTCATAGCAACTAATTGGGGTATTTTTTTCATATTTAATATTTATTTAAGAACCCTAAAATAAAGGTATTATTGTAATTAACTACCCATTTGTAACAAAAATACTATTGGGTCGTCTTCCTTATAACAACGCATTGTGATGAACCAAAAGGACTTTTTAACCATTGTACACCCGTTTCAGGACAAAATTTACCGACTGGCACGGCGCTTGCTTACTTCAGAAGAAGAAGCGCAGGACGCCACCCAGGAAGTTCTTTTAAAGTTGTGGTCAAAGAAAAAGCAGTTAAAAAAATACCGCAGTGCAGAAGCTTTTGCAATGACGATGACCAAAAATTACTGCTACGATACTTTAAAGGCAAAGCGCAGCAGTAACGTAAAACTGGTGCATACCAATTATAAGGACAGCAGTTATGACACGGTAAAGGAGACTGAGGTAAGCGACAGTGTAAATTGGGTATATAAATTGATGAAGGAACTTCCCGAACAGCAACAGCTTATTTTACAGCTGCGCGATGTGGAGCAATATACAAATGCAGAAATTGCAGATCAACTGGAAATTAATGAAGGTACGGTGCGTACGGCGCTTTCCCGCGCCAGAAAAACAATACGGGAAGGATTAATGGAAAAACACCGCTATGGAATCAAATAAACATATTGAAGCGTGGCTTGAGGCCTATTTTGAGGGCGAGAGCACGCTAGAACAGGAGCAAAAGCTTCGGGCGTATTTCACTGGAGATACGGTGGCGCCGTACCTTGAAAAGTACATTCCGCTATTTGCTGCTTTCGCGGAAGCAAAACAGGAGCGTTATACGGGCGAGATTAATTTGCCTGTTTCCCGCAAAAAATATCCGTGGCTAAGTATCGCCGCGAGTATACTTGTGATTGTAGGCCTCTTCCTCTTTTTCAATAATAGAAATGACAATGCTGATAATAGAAATGATTACGGCACCTACAAAGATCCCCAAGTGGCCGCTTTAAAGACTAAACAAGCCCTTTTTATGATGGGTAGTTTTATAGATCAAAGCACCTCGCGTTTAAATGCGCTAGACGAATTTGAGAAAACAACAGACAAATACATTAACAAACAATAATTAAATTTTATAATCATGACTAAAATACTAATAAGTACACTGGTTTTCCTGATGGGGCTTACCGCACAGGCGCAAGATCCTTTTCAGAAGTTTGAAGATATGCAGGACGTCGCATCGATTGTGGTGAACCAGAAAATGCTGAAAATGCTCTCCCAGTTTGACTTGGATACTGATGATCCTGAAATGAAAAACTATGTTGATTTGGTAAACAGCCTGGATGATATCAAGTTCTATTCTACAAAAGATACCAACACGGCAAAACTTATGCGTACCGAATTCAACAAATACCTGGGTATGGCCAAACTGGACGAACTCATGCGTGTAAAAGATGACGGTAAAAACGTTCAGTTTTATGCAAAACCAGGCAAAAGTGACGCCTATGTGAGCGAATTTGTGATGTTTATAGACGGTATAAACAATACCGATGATACTGTGATCGCAAAAATAACCGGTAATATCAACTTGAAAGAGATAGGCAAGATCGCCAGTAGTATCAATTTTTCAGGCAGTGAAGAACTCAAGAATGTAAAAGTAAATTAAACCATGACAAGATATGTAATTATACTATTGCTGGGAGTTATGGCGGTGAGCTGTGATGGTGAGCAATCGCTGCAGGAATACTATGTTGACCACAAGGAAAATGATCAATTTGTGATGCTGGATGTGCCCGCCAGCTTGATTGTTCCTAAACATAACACATTGCCGCAAGCACAACAAGCGGTTCTAAAAACGGTCAAGAAGGTCAATATGCTAGCCTTGCCACTCAATGCAGAAACACAATCACTTTACAAAACAGAGACCGAAAATGTAAAGGCGATCCTTACGCGTGATGGTTATGAGGAACTAATGTCTTTTGGAAAACCCAGCCAGCGCATGCGCTTTTATTTTAAGGGCGATGAGGATGCCATTGATGAAGTCGTGGTTTTTGCACAAGACGATAAAAAAGGTTTTGTGCTCGCCCGTGTGCTGGGCGATAATATGAATGTGGCCGATATGGTCAAACTCACCCAGACAATGAGTAAGAAGGATGGCAGTATTGACACGATGCAGTTTGAAGGCATCATGGATATTTTTGATCCTAAATAAATCCACACTTTTTTATCTCGTTAAAATAAGTATCAACCCTTACAGGTTTTCAAAACCTGGGAGGGTTTTTGCATTAAAATAGGTAAAAAAAGATCGGTTTTTTGACCTATTTAACCGGTTTCTTGCCCTATAAGCCCTATTTTTGAAGTAAAGAAAGTTCATGAATAAAGGTATATATATTGCTACACTCGAGCCCAATAGTGGTAAGTCTATCATCACGCTGGGACTTATGCGTACCCTGTTGGGGAAAATTGCGCGGGTAGGCTATTTCCGGCCCATTATTGATGATCAGAAAAAGGATGGGAAAGACAATCACATCAGCACGGTGCTTTCCACCTTTGATGTAGATATGAACTATGAAGAAGCCTTTGCCTTTACCCGAAGCAAGATCATCAAAAAAAGAAACGAAGGGCAGGCCGGGGAAATTCTGGATACCATCATTACCAAATATAAAGAGCTGGAAGACCGCTTTGATTTTGTGCTGGTAGAAGGCTCCGATTTCACAGGAGACGGGAGCGTTTTTGAATTTGACACCAATGTGCTCATTGCAAAAAATCTGGGCATCCCAACAATCGTGGTGGCCAGTGGCGTAGGCAAGACGGAAGACGAATTGCTGGGCAGCATGCAGATTGCCTATACCTCCTTCCGCGACCGCGATGTTTCGGTGGTGGCGATGGTGGCCAATAAAGTGCAACAGGAAAACCTAAAGATCGCTTCAAAGGGTTTACGGGATTTTTTACCAAAAGATGTCTCCGTATTTTCAATTCCCTTTACCGAAAAACTTGCGCATCCCACGATCAAAGAAATTGTGGAAGAACTGGATGGAAAAGTGCTTTTTGGAGCTAATTTTCTCGACAATCAGACCGGTAGTTTTGGAGTAGGAGCGATGCAGTTGCGCAATTACCTTACCCATTTAAAAACCGACAGTCTCGTGGTTACGCCCGGCGATCGTGCCGATATTATCCTGGGTGCACTACAGGCCAATATTTCATCTAATTATCCACGTATTTCGGGCATTATCCTCACCGGTGGACTTATTCCCGAAGAGCCTATTCTCAAACTGATTGAGGGTCTTTCTCAAGTAGTGCCTATTGTTTCGGTGAGTGACGGCACGTTTTCTGTGACTAACCGCATCGGTTCTATCAAGTCAAAAATCTATGCGGATAGCAACCAGAAAATCGAAACTTCGCTTGCTGTTTTTGAAAAGCAGGTCAACTTTGATGACCTGGTAGAAAGGCTCATCAGTTTTCAACCTGGTGGCATCACCCCGCGTATGTTTCAATATGGCATTATGAAACGGGCCAAAGCGCATAAAAAACACATCGTCCTGCCCGAAGGTACTGATGAACGCATTCTCAGCGCAGCCGCCCGGCTCATTCAACTGGATATTGTAGCAATTACCTTGCTGGGAGAAAAAGAGAAAATCGCTGAAAAAATAAGCATTAACGGGATTCCATTAAATCTGGAAAAAGTACAGATCATTGATCCTGTCAAATCAAAATACTTTGACGATTATGTGGAAACCTTTTATGAACTGCGCAAACACAAAAACGTCAATATGGATATCGCCCGCGACTGGATGGCAGACGTGTCTTATTTCGGCACCATGATGATCTACAAAGGCCACGCAGACGGTATGGTTTCTGGCGCGATGCATACCACCCAGCATACCATAAAACCGGCGCTGCAGTTTATCAAGACAAAACCGGGTGTTTCGGTGGTTTCTTCGGTGTTTTTTATGTGTCTGGAAGACCGTGTTTCGGTATTTGGAGATTGCGCTATAAATCCCAATCCCACCGCAGAAGAGTTGGCAGAAATCGCTATTTCTTCGGCAGAAAGCAGCAAAGGCTTTGGTATTGAACCAAAAATCGCGATGCTTTCGTATTCTTCCGGTTCGTCGGGAAAAGGCCAGGATGTAGATCGCGTTCGTCAAGCAACTCAATTGGTTAAAGAGCAGCGCCCAGACCTTAAGATTGAGGGCCCAATTCAGTACGACGCCGCAGTAGATTTACGCGTGGGCAAAAGCAAATTGCCAGATTCTGAAGTCGCTGGGCAAGCCAGTGTGCTTATTTTTCCAGATCTCAATACCGGAAATAACACCTACAAAGCGGTACAGCGTGAGACCGGAGCGCTCGCCATTGGCCCTATGTTGCAGGGACTCAACAAACCGGTAAATGATTTGAGTCGCGGTTGCACTGTAGATGATGTTTTTAATACCGTGATCATTACCGCAATACAGGCGCAGGGGATCTGAATTATTAAGAATTATAAATTTTGAATTTGCTTGATTGTTGCGCGCGACCTGCAAGGTGTTCCCGGAGAAAGGAATCTGGATCAAATAATAGGTGGCTGAGTGAATTTCTTGGAGCTCTAGCGGAGAGGAATTTGTATCGAAGCCTGAATTTTGAATGAACCTACTAATTACATCCTAAAACTTGAAAATAGAATCAATGAAAATACTTGTCATAAATTCTGGGAGTTCTTCTCTAAAATTTCAATTGTTTGCTATGCCTGCGGCGGAAGTTTTGGCCAGCGGAATGGTGGAGCGTATAGGCATCGCAGGAAGTGAAATCCATTATAAAACGGAAAAAAGTAAAACCACCGAAAAAGCACCCATAAAAAACCATACAGAAGCCCTAAAAAAAGTGACCGATCTCTTGCTAAACACCGAAAATGGTATACTCAAGAGTGTGGATGAAGTAGCGGTAATAGGGCACCGTGTGGTACATGGGGGCAGTAAATTTGCAGAACCCACGGTAATTAATGCTGATGTCAAAAAAAGAATTGAGGAGCTTGCAACATTGGCGCCGTTACACAATCCCCCGAATCTTACTGGTATTGAGGTCGCGGAGCAAATCTTCCCAAAAGCTATTCAAATCGCCGTTTTTGATACCGCCTTTTACCATAGCATTCCGCAGCAAGCGTATCAGTACGCCATTCCAAAGGAATTATTGGAAAAACAGAATATCAGGCAATACGGTTTTCACGGCACCAGTCATAAATTTGTGAGCAAAAAAGCGATTGATTATTTAGGTAAAACAGATTTAAAAATCATTAGCATTCACTTGGGGAATGGCTGTAGCATGACCGCCATAAAAAACGGAAAAGCCATCGAACATTCCATGGGGTTTAGTCCTGCCAATGGACTTGTAATGGGCACGCGCGCCGGGGATATTGATCAATCGGTTATCTTTTATTTAATGGAAGCTTTAGGATATACTGCTCAGGAAGTCAAAAATATGCTCAATAAACAAAGTGGAATGTTGGGGCTTACTGGCTATAGCGATCTGCGTGATATAGAAGAGAAAGCCGCAGCAGGTGATGCTTCTTGTAAAATGGCGCTTGAGATTAACACCTACCGGATCAAAAAATATATAGGCGCTTACGCCGCCGCTCTAAACGGACTCGATGTAGTGATTTTTACCGCAGGAATTGGAGAAAACAGCAGCGCGATAAGACAAATGGTTTGTGCTGATATGGATTTCTTCGGAATACAACTGGATGCCAATAAAAACAGCCTGCGAGATGCGAAAATCCGTGAAATAAGTTCCAAAAACAGCACCGTGAAAGTTCTGATTGTTCCTACCAATGAAGAACTGGAAATTGCACAGCAAGCTTATGCTGTCCAGAATTTATAAGCACCAGCATTTTAAGAAAATGTTTTTAACAAAAAACTAAGAAGCATATATAGCTTTTTTCTTGACTTTTAGATGGAAATTAAAATGTCAATGAAGAAAGCGGATAACATACCCACATTTGGCAGCAAGCTGCGCAAAAATATCGTTATTGTGCCTGAGGTGATTCAGGAATGTTCAGGGATTAAGGTTTTTGGGCAGGTTTTAAAATCCTTTCTCTTCAGCACAGATATCGCGATTATTCGCAATACCAATGCCAGTGCGATCATTGCCGTTTATCCCTTTACACCGCAGCCCATTATCAGTCATGCGCTGATTTCAACAGCAGATAAGCCTGTTTTTTGCGGGGTGGGCGGCGGTCTTACCTCGGGTGTGCGCTCTGTAGAGCTGGCACTTCACGCGGAATTTCAGGGCGCGCTGGGTGTGGTTTTAAACAAACCTGCCAGCAATGATCTCATTAAAGAACTCAAGCAAAAAATCGATATACCGGTGACTATAACGATAGTTTCTGACCGGGATGATATTAAAGGAAGATTACAAGCTGGTGTTGATATTTTTAATGTTTCGGGAGGGGAAAATACAGTGAAAATCATTGAAAAAATACGAAAGATGAATAGCGATATTGCCATTATCGCCACTGGAGGAAAAACGGATGAAACCATTGCACAGGTAATTAAAGCTGGTGCCAATGCGGTTTCTTACACACCGCCTTCTACGGGATTTTTGTTCAAGGAAATCATGCAAAAGTACCGAAGTGAATAATTGATTTGAAATTCTTATATTATCAGAAGTAGTAGCAATTTCCAACCAGCAAAAAATGAAAAAACTAAAAACACTTGTTGTAGGCTGCGGCCATATGGGCGCTTCCCATGCACGGGCCTATCATCAATTGGAGGCTTTTGAAATCGTGGGACTCGTGAGCCGGTCGCCAGAAAGCCGGGAAAAGCTTTCTAAAGCGCTGGGCGGTCTGCCCACTTTTGAGTCTTTTGATTCTGCCTTGAGTGAGACAAATCCCGATGTGGTTTCCATCAATACCTATCCAGACACGCATGCCGATTACGTGAGTAAAAGCCTCCATGCAAACGCACATGTTTTTGTAGAAAAACCCCTGGCTACTAGCGTAAAAGAAGCAAATGAATTAGTGAAACTCGCACTTCAGAAGAATAAAAAAATGGTTGTGGGCTATATTCTGCGGGTGCACCCTTCCTGGACGAAATTTGTTGAGGTGGCACAAACCCTGGGGAAACCCTTGGTGATGCGCATGAACCTGAATCAACAAAGCGCAGGTGAAAAATGGTACACGCACCAGCAGCTCATGAAAAGCATGTCGCCCATTGTAGATTGTGGCGTGCATTATCTGGATATTATGTGCCAGATGACGCAGTCGCAACCCGAAAGCGTAAGCGCCATTGGCGTGCGTCTTTCTGAAGAAATTGATTCAAACATGTACAATTATGGGCAGTTGCAGGTGCGTTTTAAAGACGGTTCTGTAGGTTGGTATGAAGCCGGCTGGGGGCCCATGATGAGCGAAACTGCTTTTTTTATCAAAGATGTAATAGGGCCAAAGGGTTCGGTAAGCATTTCAGATAAACCTAAAAATGCCTCGCAGGATATTGAAGGCCATACGAAAACCGGCGGATTGTTGTTGCACCACAGTGCGCTGAATAAAGAAGGTGATTTTCAGTATAAAGACGAAATCATCCCAACACCCAACGAACCCGATCACGACGCGCTCTGCCTATTGGAACAGGAATTTTTACTACGTGCCATTCAAAAAGATGAAGATCTAAGCGAACATTTATACGACGTGGTAAATAGCCTTAAAGTGGTGCTCGCCGCAGATCAATCTGTAAAAACCGGAAAAACGGTCTTCTTAGAGGAATAATTAGCTGAAAATAGCGTTTTTCAGATAGTTTTTAGCTAGGATTTACCATGGATAATTTTGTGAAAGAAGATTCGATAATCAGGGAGATATGGGGCAAAAGTGATACCGTTTTGCTCATTTTTGCTGGTGCCGCGGCAGAATTTGCCTTGAACAAAGCGGTAGATTGGTTGTATTTTACGGGGCAACTTCCAGCAGATCCGTTGGGACGGTTATTTTCTACGGTGGCTTATGCCCGCAAGATTATTTTTGCCAATGAAAAGGAGGCGCTTAAGAGCATCGATTCTATTTATCACATCCACAAAGCCGTAGAGCAGTCGCGGGATAGTGCGATACCAGACTGGGCCTATCGCGATGTGCTTTTTATGCTTATTTATTATTCCATAGCTTCTTTTGAGGCGCTGGAGCGGAAATTAACAATAGCGGAAAAAGAAGAAGTTTATGCTGTTTTTCGGAGGGTAGGGAAGCGTATGCAACTCAAAGATCTTGCACCAGATTATAAAAGTTGGTTAATACAGCGTGCCACTCATCTTGAGAAAGATCTGGTAAAAAGTAGATATACACAAGATCTTTTCAACCAATACAAAAAACATTTGGGCAGCATACGTTATTTCATTCTGATCGAAGGTCAAAAATTAATCATCCCTGAGCGCGTAAGGCAATTGCTGGATTTTAAAAAAGTATCACTACTTACGTTTTTTGTGCCTTTTTATAAGATGAGCCGTCTCATTTCGGCAGACCGTCTTATAAAAAAGGTTTTATTGCCCACCGAATATGAAAAAGAGATTAAGGAGTTGGATATTGTGGCCTGATTAGGTTTTGAATTCATAAAAAGGAGTGATAAAAATACCGAACCTGTCATTTTGAATTCATTTCAAAATCCCATAAGCTGAATTATAATCCTAGTTTAAATCTGAAATTAATTCTGGTTGACAACAGTTAACCTTTTCCTCTAGGGATATAAATACAATCTTTAAAACTTAAATAATTATGAGCTAACTAAGTGTGCAAATTTTTTAAGCTCTATATATCAGCATATTAAATATTTGATTATCTTAGATTTCTAACTTTAAATCTTCTAAGATGAAAACAAAACTACTTTTTTCAATTTTCTTTATCTCTATTTTAGGTTATGCTCAAGACGGAACTCTTGACCTTGATTTTGGTGATGGAAAAGGCTATGTGTTGACTGATTATCAGAATGGGGATGACGGTATTGAAGAATTTGATATCCAGGATGATGGTAAGTTTATTTCAGTGGGTTATAGCTATGATATTGACAATAATCAGCAAATTCTTGTTTTCAGGAATTTGCCAAATGGTCAACTGGATTTATCTTTTGGAACTGATGGATTCACTAAATTAGACTTTATTCAAAACGGTAAAGCAAATTCAATCTTTGATTTATCCATTAATAAATATGATAACAAAATTTATATAACTGGTTATTTGTATGACGACAACGAAGAGGATAACATTGACATTAAATCAGAAATATTTATAATTAGATTGAATAATTTGGGAGAACTGGATGAATCATTTAATGAAAATGGTATTTTGCGAACCTCTTTTGGTTTTGAATCTGCGGGTCCTGCGACATCAATAGTTTTTCATGATGATAAAAAATTTACTATTCCAGTAGCTATTGGTAGCATAAATTCACAAGTAATGCCAGCTCTAGCAAAATTTAATTCGGATGGATCACTGGATTCATCGTATGGAGATAATGGGATTAGTTTTTTCGAAGTACCGAATAGTGATTTAGCAATTATCTACTCAATTATTTTATTGGATAACGGTTCGATTTTAGGAACTGGCATGAGTTATAATTTTATAACAGAAACTGGTGATTTGCTTTTATTTAAAATGACCTCTTCTGGGAATTTGGATCTAAATTTTGGATCAGAAGGCATTTTATTAAAAGATATAGATGGTTTAAATACCGCTCTTGACATAGATACGGGCTACAATTTAGCTGTTCAATCCGATGGTAAAATTATTGTTGCGGCTCAATATGATGACGAAAAATTAGCAATTATAAGATTTTTAAATAATGGAACTGAAGATTTTACGTTAATAGTTTTGCGATACAAGAGTTTATGGGAGGCAATTATGAATGCACGAGATTATTAGTACAGCAAAATGATAAAATTGTTGTGTTGGCGTATAATACTTTAGTGCGCTTAAAAGATGATGGAAACATAGACAGGTCTTTTGGTGAAAATGGACAAACTAGAGGTGTTGGTTTAGAAGATTTAAAAATTAGTGGTTACTGTGGGGCAGGTTTTGCTGGTGATATGAAGTTTTCAAAGGACGGAGGAATTGTTGTTTCGACGAGCGCTAAATATGATCCAAATCCTGGTCCATTTTCTCCAGATTTCGGTTTTATAAAATTTAAAAATTCAAATTTTCTATCCACTGAAAATTCTAATAGACCTGAAATTTACGTTTATCCAAATCCAACAGAAAATTTATTAAATATAAATTTCGAAAGCTCAATTTTCAACAAGATTAATTTAGATATCTATGACATTTTAGGAAATGAAATATTTTCATCAGTCATTAATAAAAATGAAAAGAATATTGATTTTTCTAAATATCCTACAGGTATTTATTTTCTAAAGATTACTATAGACGGCAAAACTTCTACCAAAAAAATAATAAAGAAATAATGATCGTATTAATAATTCTTAATTCTAAATTCAAAATCCTGAATTAAATTATCGTACTCTGTCCCATATGCACATTCTTGTAATTGATGTTCGTGTCATTGGGATGCGTGATGTGGTCTGCTATAAAATCGCCCACTTTTGAGGTAGTAAAAGGGTTTTCTGGGTTGATATCACCTGTGGTTATATGGAGTTCCAGTGATTTTTCTACCGCTGTTTCAATAGCATCAGCCTCTTTGTGCAGCTTTAAATGGCGCAATAACATGGCTACGGAAAGAATGGAAGCCAGTGGATTTGCGATATTCTTCCCGGTTGCCTGCGGAAACGAGCCGTGAATGGGCTCAAACATCGCGTACTCATTACCCACGGAGGAGGAAGCCAACAGGCCGATGGAGCCACCAATCACGCTTGCTTCATCGCTGATAATATCGCCAAAAAGGTTTTCGGTGAGGATCACGTCAAACTGTTTCGGGTTTAAAATAAGCTGCATTGCCGCATTATCTACAAACAGAAAGTCCAGAGCTACATCTTCGTATTCTTTTGCGATTTCAGTAACCGTTCTTCGCCATAATCGGGAGGTTTCCAGCACGTTTGCTTTATCGACCAGCGTGAGTTTTTTTCTTCGGTTTTGAGCTTCCTTAAACGCGAGGTGCGCGATACGCGAAATTTCTTCTACCGAATACGAACAGCCATCACTGGCCGTCTGGCCGTCTTCGCTCAGTTCTTTGAAGCCAAAATAGATACCTCCCGTCAATTCCCTGAAAATACTGATATCAGTGCCCGAAATTATTTCCCTGCGTAAGGGCGAATTTTCAATAAGCTGCTCGTAAGCCTTGACAGGGCGCACATTGCAGAACAACCCAAGAGATTTGCGCAACTTGAGCAATCCTTGTTCGGGACGTACCTTTGCCGAAGGATCGTTGTCATATTTGGGATGGCCAATCGCGCCAAATAGGATAGCATCGCTTTCCCTACATATCTGTAAGGTTTCCTCAGGCAAGGGATCACCCATTGTATCAATAGCAACAGCACCCACGAGGGCCTGCGTATATGTGAAAGTGTGGTTATAAACATCGGCAACGGCCTCAAGCGCCTTTACGGCCTGGTCTGTAACTTCTGGGCCTATACCATCCCCGGGAAGAAGTGCTATTTTATATTTCATAACATAATTTTTTTAATGGAAAAGTGGTGAATTTTAACCGTTTTTCAAACCATTTTCAAGGTTTATTGAAGTTTTCTAGCTAAAAATAATCACTTGAGAATAGTTAAAATCAATCCATTTTTAGATCGAAATGGTCAATTTTACCTATTAAACGGCTATTTTTCGTTCTTTTTCAAAGGTTTCTATGGTTTCCTTCTTGCTCAGTAGATAATCAATATCGTCATAACCGTTGATCATGCATACTTTTTTATACGGATCGATATCAAAGGATTGCTGACCCACTTCAGAATCGATGACTTGCTCTTCCAGATCTATAGTGACTTTGGTTTTTGGGTTTTCTTTTATGGTTTTGAGCAGCGATTTTAAATAATCTGACGTTACCATTACGGGCAAAATTCCATTATTGAGCGCGTTCCCCTTAAAGATATCGGCAAAAAAACTACTCACCACGACTTTAAAACCGTAACCGGCAAGCGCCCAGGCTGCATGTTCCCGGCTGGAACCACAACCAAAATTATCGCCCGCAACAAGAATAGGACCGGAATAAGCATCGTTATTGAGTACAAAATCGGCATTTTTACTGCCGTCTTTGTTAAATCTCCAATCCCGGAATACATTGTCGCCGAAACCTTTTTTATCGGTTGCTTTGAGAAAGCGCGCCGGGATGATCTGGTCTGTATCTATATTTTCTACGGGCAACGGAACCGCAGTTTCAGTAAGTTTAGTAAACTTTTCCATCAATTAAGACTTTTGGTAATATCAATAATTTTTCCTTCCACAGCCGTGGCAGCTGCCATTAGCGGACTTGCCAAAATGGTACGTGCCCCCTGACCTTGCCGCCCTTCAAAATTGCGGTTTGAGGTAGAGACACAATATTCCCCTCGGGGAATTTTATCATCATTCATCGCAAGACACGCCGAGCAACCAGGCTGGCGAAGGGCAAAACCGGCTTCGATAAAAACATGGTCCAGGCCTTCTTCCACCAGCTGTTTTGCTACTTGCTGGGAGCCAGGAACAAGCCAGGCGTTTACATGCGCTGCTTTCTGTTTCCCTTTCACATAATTTGCTGCAATACGGAAATCTTCAATGCGCGAATTGGTACAGCTACCTATAAATACATAATTTATGGTTTTTCCGATAAGGCTTTCACCTTTCTGGAAACCCATATATTCCAGTGATTTCTCCAGGTTTTCATCTTCTTTATCCGGGATTCTACCACTTACTTTAATACCCATACCCGGGTTGGTTCCATAAGTGACCATAGGTGCTATATCTGCCGCGTCAAAGTGATATTCTTTGTCAAATTTGGCATCTGCATCTGTGGGAAGTGTTTTCCAATAGGCTACTTTTTGATCCCATTCAGCTGCTTTTGGGGCAAATTTGCGACCTTCTATGTAGCTGAAAGTAGTTTCGTCTGGAGCGATCATTCCGCCACGAGCGCCCATTTCAATGCTCATATTGCAGACGGTCATACGACCTTCCATACTCATATCTTCAAAAACATTACCGGCATATTCACAAAAATAACCGGTACCGGCGTTGGTGCCTATCTGCGAAATAATATACAGGATCACATCTTTGGGCAGCACCCCTTTTTTCAATTCTCCGTTTACCGAAACCCGAAGTTTTTTGGGTTTGGTCAATAACAAACATTGACTGGCAAAAACCTGCGCTACCTGACTGGTGCCTATTCCAAAAGCGATCGTGCCAAAAGCCCCGTGGGTAGAGGTATGGCTGTCACCGCATACCATGGTCATCCCAGGCTGCGTGACACCTAGCTCTGGCGCGATCACATGCACAATACCGTTGTACTCATGACCGAGGCCGTAAAGGGTAATGCCATGTTTTTCGCAGTTTTCGGTGAGTTTTTTAAGTTGGTTGCGGGACAATGTGTCCTGTATGGGCAAATGCTGATCTACAGTGGGCGTATTATGGTCTGCCGTGGCCACGATCTGATCTGGTCTCGCCACGGGGATACCGCGTTCTTCCAACTCAGCAAAAGCCTGTGGACTTGTAACCTCGTGAATGAGATGTTTATCGATGTATAAAATCTGGGGGCCATTTGCGACCGTATCTACTATGTGATCATCCCATACTTTATCAAAAAGGGTTTTTCCTGCCATTATATTTTGGTTCAGAAACTAAGATTTTCACCGGACTTCTAAAGAAATTCGGTGAAAACCCAGGCTTTTTAAATATTTAAATTAATTTTTAACCTATAGCAATCAAGCTACTGCCTGAGAGCTAATGTTTGTTATCTTCATGATCTGGTGGATGTCTTCATCAAGTACTTCTTTCTTAACGTCAGCCATAATAAGAAATTCCTCATAGACCGCATCCAACTGAACTTTAGTAAGTTCGTAGCCCACTTTTTTAGAACGGTAGGCCAGCGCAGCACGGCCACTGCGTGCGGTAAGCACGATAGCGCTGTCGCTCACGCCCACTTCGGCGGGATCCATAATTTCGTAAGTGTCTTTATTTTTGATCATACCGTCCTGATGAATGCCTGAGCTGTGCGCAAAGGCATTTGCACCCACGACCGCTTTATTGGGCTGTACGACCATTCCCATTTTCTCACTCACCATACGACTTGTATCATATAGCAATTTGGTATTTATATTCGTATCCAGATCGAGATAAGGGTGTTGTTTTAAGATCATCACCACTTCTTCCAAGGCTGTGTTTCCGGCGCGCTCACCTATGCCATTAATGGTACATTCTATCTGCCGGGCACCATTTACAACCCCAGCGATTGAGTTGGCCGTAGCGAGTCCCAGATCGTTATGGCAATGGCAGGAAAGAACGGCTTTCTCAATGCCTTTTACGTTTTCCATTAGATATTTCATCTTCGCGCCATATTCTTCCGGAAGGCAATAGCCTGTGGTGTCGGGTATATTTAACACAGTTGCACCGGCTCGAATGGCAGCCTCACACACACGGGCGAGATACTCATTATCGGTACGGCCGGCATCTTCTGCGTAGAATTCAACATCTTCCACAAATTTTTTGGCGTAAGCCACTGCATCAAAAGTACGCTTGAGAATATCTTCTTGATTGGATTTGAATTTGTATTTTATGTGGGAATCGCTGGTGCCTATGCCGGTGTGAATACGTGGTCTTTTGGCCGCTTTTAGTGCTTCCGCAGCAACTTCAATATCTTTCTTTACTGCACGTGTCAAGCCACAAACGGTAGCATTTTGCACGAGTTTCGAGATTTCCTGAACCGATTTGAAATCGCCGGGACTGGAAATGGGAAATCCGGCTTCAATAACGTCAACACCCATTTGATCGAGACGTTTTGCTATGACCAGTTTCTGGTGTGTATCCAGTTTACAACCGGGTACTTGCTCGCCGTCTCGTAAAGTAGTGTCAAAAATTTGAACTTTGTTGGTGCTCATAAGAAGTGGTTTTTTTCTCAATTTATATGTGAATATATATATTGGTAGTACATTTGAAGAATAACCTTAGCAAGCGGTTACGATGTTAACCCAATTTTGAGAATATTCATATAATTGAATTACAGTTAGTTATGCGTAAAATCATTACAACAGCAAATGATTCAAAAGATTCTTTATTCACTTTGGTAAAGTCCATGTCAAAGTCAGAGAAGCGGCAATTCACACTTTATGTCGGTAGGCTTGACGGTAATGCAGATTCTAAATATTTGCAGCTTTTTGCCCTTTTGGATAAGATGAAACAATACGACGAAGAGGAGATTTTGAATAACCGTATCGTTAAAAAACAACAGCTTTCTAACCTGAAGGCGCATCTGTACAAACAGATCCTTATTAGTCTGCGCTTAAGTCCTGCGCATCAAAATATACGCATCCAGATACGGGAACAGCTTGATTTTGCTACAGTTCTTTATCAAAAAGGGCTGTATCAGCAAAGCCTAAAACTACTGGAAAAGGCCAAACACATGGCCATTGAGAATGAAGAGAAGAATGTGGCTTATGAGATCGTGGAGCTTGAAAAGGTGATTGAGACGCAATACATCACACGAAGTATGAGTACGCGTGCCGAAGAACTCTCTCTGGAAGCCGAAACGCTAAGCCGCCAGAATATGATGACCAGCAAGCTCTCTAACCTATCGTTGCAACTTTATGGCAAAATGCTAAAAATGGGCTATGTGCGCAGCGATGCAGAAAAACAAAAGATAGAGGTTTATTTTAAGGAGCATTTGCCAGAATATGATATCAAAGAACTGGGTTTCCGCGAAAAGCTGTGGCTCTACAAGGCCTATTTATGGTACAGTTTCCTTATTCAGGATTTTTTATCCTGTTACCGGTATGCCAGCCGTTTTGTTGAACTGTTTGAAGAGCAGCCCAAAATGATTGAGCGCAACCCTGTTTTTTATCTCAAAGGGAATCATTATTTGCTGGAATCCCTTTTTTATCTGAGGCACCATACCCATTTTAAAGAAGTACTGGAGCGCCTGGAAGTGCGTCTCAACGAAACCGATTTTCCCAAAAGCGATAACCTGGCAACCTTAGAATTTCTATACCTATATTCCAATAAGCTGAACCTTAAATTTCTGGTGGGTGATTTTAGCACCCACGACGGACTTATTGAAGAAATCACAAAAAAATTGAAGGTTTTGGGCAGTAAATTAGATGCGCACCACGTGATGGTTTTTTACTATAAAATTGCCAGTCTTTATTTTGGTAATGGCGAAAACAAAAAATGCATTGGTTATTTAGAAAAAATCATCAATAACAAATCTCTAAAAATGCGGGAAGACCTTATGTGTTTTGCCCGTATTCTCAATCTTGTGGCGCATTATGAAGCGGGGATGGATTATCACCTGGAATCGCTATTGCGTAGCACCTATAAATTCCTGATCAAAATGAACGACCTGCACGAAGTGCAAAAGGAAATGATTAAATTTCTAAGAAATCTGGGAGAAATCTTTCCCGGCGAACTCAAAAGCGAATTTAAAAAATTACGTAAGCGGCTTGAAGTCTATGAAGATGATCCCTATGAGCGCCGCGCATTTTTATACCTCGATATTCTTTCCTGGTTGGATAGCCGCATAGAAAACCGCCCCGTGGCACAGATTATCAAGGAAAAATCGGCATTATTGATTCGTTAATGGGTAAAAAATACTCCTTTTTAAACCATTTGCTACAACTCAATCTGGCCATGCTGCTGGTAAGTACGAGTGGCGTACTGGGTCGAAGTATCCCTTTGTGGGCGCCCATTGCAATTGCGTATCGCGCTTTGCTAGCCGCTGCATTGCTTTTTCTCTTTCTGCGTTTTAAGAAAATCAACCTATTTATTGCCAAAAAAGACCGAAAAATGATCCTTTTGGGCGGTATTTTAATGGGGCTGCACTGGGTATTCTATTTTGAAGCGTTACAGCTAAGTAGTGTGGCCATAGGTATGCTCACCATTTATACCCACCCCACGTTGACCAGTATTCTGGAGCCCATTATCATGAAGAAGCCTTTTCAGAAAATACATTTGTTACTGGGGATTTTAGTACTTGCGGGGATTACATTTCTGGTGCCCGAGCTCGATCTGGAAAATCAGAATACCCAGGCGGTAGGTTTTGGTTTGGTTTCAGCCTTGTGTTATTCCCTACGTAATATCCTGATGAAAAAGCAAATTGAAAATTACCACGGCAGCTTGCTCATGTGGTATCAAATGGTGATTGTTGCTACAGGTATGTTGCCCTTTTATTTTATGGCCACACCAGATTTGCTTACCGAAGCTTTTCCGTATCTGCTTACGCTCGCCTTGGTTACCACAGCTATCGGCCATACACTCTATTTAATGAGTTTTAAGTATTTTAATATTACTACTGCCAGTATTTTAGGCAGTGTCCAACCGATTTATGGTATCCTGATGGGGATTTTTATTCTGGGAGAAATACCCCGCTGGGGAACGTTTATAGGGGGGGGCATGATCTTGATCGCAGTAATTACCGAAAGTCTGCGCAGTTTGAGAAAAAGGAAAAAGGAACAAAGAGTAGCGAGAATAGAGAAATGAAAAGTGAAGAGTGAGAAATGAGTTAAACTGAAGGTGATCAGCGCTCTTTGTAAATTCAAAAGCTTTTTCAATTTCTTTCCACAGATAAGGCAACCTTTTCCTGTTTTTTGCATCTACTAGAAAATCAACTTTATGAAAGCAACTATTTTATCTTTTGTATTCCCTTTGCTATTTCTAGCTTGCAGTAGTGATGATGACGCATCACGGCAGTATTCGGAAAATACATTTACAGCTGTCAAAAATGAAAAATCCTGGAATGGGATCACTGAAATCGGTCTAACTACCGAAGATACTCTCGTATTTTTAGGCGTCGCGGACGGGGGTGCAGATAATGGGGTTGTGGTAGCCAAAGTCAAATTTGAGGGTAAAGGCCATTATGATCTTATTGAGAATCAAGGTATTTATTATGAGACCGTGGGCGGTGATGCAATGGTTCGTCAATATGCAATTGAAAAAGGAAAAATCGGCAGTTTTAATATTATCTCTTACGATTCAGAAAGCCAGAGAATCAAAGGGGAATTTGAAATGCCATTAAAGGCCATGTATTTAAATCAAACTAATGTTACAGATAGTACGCTAACAATCGTAAATGGACTTTTTTCAGGAACTATCAGGGAGGAAGTCATTTATTAAAAAAAAAAGCGTAGAAAGAAATTGGACTCCCTTTAATTTTCTCATGCAAGTTCTAACAATTGCTTTTCTTAAAATAGTTTCTTCACAAATTCTCCATTTCTCAACACAAAGTAATAGAAATGAAAATAACAATAATAATCACTTTGTATCGCATAAATCCCACAGCGCATCTTCACTGGGCGGTGGAGCGATAAAAGTCATTTCTTCCTTTTGCACCGGGTGTGTCAACCTCAATTTTCGGGAATGCAGGTGAATACTTCCATCAGGATTGCTGCGGTCAAAACCGTATTTGAGATCGCCTTTTATGGGACAGCCTATTGCGGCCAGTTGTGCCCTGATCTGGTGGTGGCGGCCGGTATGTAGGTCGATTTCCAACAGATGGTAGTTATTGAACTCCTGAATGATTCTGTAGTCTAGAATTCCTTTTTTGCTACCTGGCGTTTCTTTGGGATGCGCGTAGGACTTGTTTTGTTTTTGATTACGTTTTAAGTAATGAATAAGGGTGTCCTGTTCTTTAGGAGGTTTATTTTTTACAACGGCCCAGTAGGTTTTCTTAGCTTCTTTTTCTGCGAAAAGTTTGTTGAGGCGCGGCAGTGCTTTTGAGGTTCGTGAGAAGATAACAATACCGCTGGTAGGTCTGTCTAGCCGGTGTACTACGCCCAGATACACGGCACCCGGTTTATCATATTTTTCGGCGATATATGATTTCACCACTTCGCTGAGCGGCTTGTCCCCGGTCTTGTCCCCCTGCACAATATCACCAGGACGTTTGTTAACCACAATGATATGGTTATCTTCGTAAAGAACTTGCAGGTTGTCTTTATTACTGTGTGTGTTTAATTGAGATTCGATGGTCTTGAAGATTTTATATTTTGAAAATTCTTTAAACTTTTTTGATTTTGGTTTTTATGAACTTGGTTTGCATACTGGATAATCAGGTCTTATAAATCCCTCAATGGTAGAGTTTTTCTCAACGGTCAATCCATTATAGCCCCAAGTAATATCAAATAATTTTATGTCTGTATTTTTTACATATTCTTTAAGAAGCTTATGAAAATATTTACAGTGTTTTTCTTGCGGATATATTATTCCTTTGAGACAATTTTCTATATTGATATAGTCGTACTTGGATTCTGCAAACGTATATATGCGATATTCATTTTCCCCTTCGTAATCTTTATGTTTCCAGAATAACCACTCATTCGCATCCTTTTCCAGAATTTGATAAGCTTTCTCATAATCATCTAAGACGTCATTGCAGTCGATCTGAGGATTATACTGTTCTAATTCTTGATATATTTTATATTTTAAATCATCTTTTAGATTTATTTTTTCAATTTTTAAAAGTTCTCTCTTTGAAAAAGCCAAACAGACTCCATGATACCTATTAGCATATTGATCCCACATCCTCGGTTTCAAAAAGCCATAATCGTCTATGGTTTCAATTTTATCTCTATTCTTACAAAAACAGACTTGTCTTGCCTTTTCAAATTGCGATTTTAAACTTCTCTCTAATCTTGCTGTTTTCTCTACAGTAAGGTCTGTTATTCTTTTTAGATCGCCTTCAGAGATTGCTGCTATTGCAGTGGAAATTTTTGGAATTATTCTTTCTATAGGATCATTTGAATCTCCACGAGTAGAAAGTCTTAATTCCGGATTATTCTTCTCAATATTATTTTTATCAATCTTTAAAATATAATCAATTGCGGTATTTAAACTGCAATAGTGATAAATCATATCTTGAGTTTTAAAAACTTCTGGAACATCTATTATAGCCATAATCCATATTTTAATACAAACCTAATTCTATTAAAATAATTTTGATGCTTGTAAGGATAATAATGAAAAAACTAAGACTAACAGTAATATTATGACCTTCAAGAAGGCAGATCCTTCCTCGCGATAAACCTTAGAAATCAATTTTTGAAATTAATAGAAATATGCATAAGCATTCCCCCTTCGGGGGGTAGGGGGAATTAATACTGCTCTTCCTCGCTGGGAAAATCCCCGCTTTTTACATCGCTGATATAGTTTTTAAATGCGCCGCTCATTTCGTCGTAAAGATTCAGATACCGTCGCAAAAAACGGGGTTGGAATTCATAGGTCATTCCCAGCATATCATGCATCACCAGCACTTGGCCGTCAACGCCGTTACCAGCGCCAATCCCAATGATAGGAATGGTCAGGCTTGCTGCAACTTCCCGGGCCAGTTTTGCCGGCACTTTTTCCAAAACTACCGCAAAACAACCTATTTTTTCAAGCATCAGCGCGTCGCTCTTTAGTTTTTCAGCCTCTTCTTCTTCTTTGGCGCGCACGGTATACGTTCCAAATTTGTAGATGGACTGCGGCGTAAGACCCAGATGCCCCATAACCGGTATCCCTGCCTGCAAAATTCGCTTTACCGATTCCTTAATTTCCTTGCCGCCTTCCAGTTTTACCGCGTGGCCACCGCTTTCTTTCATGATGCGAATGGCAGAGCGCAGCGCTTCTTTGGGATCGCTTTGATAACTGCCAAAGGGCAAATCTACCACGACAAGCGAACGTTTGATCGCGCGCACCACCGAAGCCGCATGGTAAATCATCTGGTCTAGCGTAATGGGTAGCGTGGTCTCATGGCCGGCCATCACATTTGAAGCCGAATCACCTACCAAAATCACATCTATACCTGCGCTGTCCACTATCGTAGCCATGGTATAATCGTAAGCCGTGAGCATCGATATTTTTTCACCTCGGTTTTTCATCTCAACAAGTGATTTGACCGTTATGCGCTTGTATTCTTTTTTTGCTGTGGACATCCGTTTATTTTTGGTTACCGTAAAATTACTAAATTACATGGCGGTATTGCACAATCAAACCAGCCAACCTATGAAAGCACTTTTTATAATTCTCTTTTTCTTCGGAATAGGTGCCTTAAATGCCCAAAAAACCAGTGCGCCTGTTGAGGTCGTGAAGAAATTTTTTAAGGCCTTTCACCAGCAGGATACCTCAAAAATGAGGCAAATGACCTATAAATCGGTGATTATGCAGTCTATTTCAACCGATTCTTCAGGAATAACTAAACTTATGACGGCCAGTTATGACGACTTTCTTGAAACCATCGCCTCCATTCCTGCCGAGGCCACTTTTGAAGAACGTATTACAGGCTACACTGACCAGTCAGACTCC
>DRGP01000106.1 GCA_011050015.1 Leeuwenhoekiella sp.
ATTACCAATAACAGCGCCCAAGATGGCACCACCAGCAGAACCGATAACAGTTCCTTTTTGCTGTTGATTGGCATTTTTTATCGCCTCGCAACCGGCCATCAACATCATTGCCAAGGCAAAAGGTATTATTGTTTGAACTATTCGTTTCATATTGTAATTGTATAAAATTATTAATCTGAGATTTTAGTGAAATTCATATAAACCGTAAAGGGTTTTCCATCTACTTGTAAAGTTTGTGTAAACCGTAAAGAATCATCGGCAAGATAATCTAGAGATAAACGGAATCCTTTATTATTCATTGTCGAATTCATTTTTTCATCGGTAGGTTTGAGCAAGATGTCGTAACTCGTCGCATTTTTAATATCAGGTATAGACCACACAAAATAACGTTTTCCAGAAGCACAGTCTGCACCAGTAATTTCATAATTTCCAAAATTATTATTTGGAATAAATCGCCAAGTACTGCCTACAAAACATTCTGAAGATGCATTATCAAAGAGTTTTACTTCATATACACCATTAGCATCGCCATAATTGATATTGTCTAAATTCCAGTAGCCTTTAAGTGTTTTCCTGGATTCTTTAACCACTTTACTAGGACCACAGGAAATGATCAAAGCAGCAGCTATCATTATAAAAAGTATTTTTTTCATCAGTATAGAATTGAGGTTATAAATTGTTGCTATTAACGAGTAAATGATTATCGGAATAATCGGGAAAGTAAACTGATCAAGAAAAGGACTATAAAAATAAAGAAAAGTATTCTAGCAATATCCTCTGCTCCAGAAGCTATACCTCCAAAGCCAAAAATAGCAGCTATAATTGCGATTACTATAAAAATAATTGTCCATCGTAACATATATTGAATTATATTGATTAATTCTACTAAAATATTATGAATGACAGCATCAGTAACATACGTTAATAGTGTTTAACTTTCGATTGTTAAAATCCGTTAAGCAAAAAATACTTCATGAAAATTGCTATTTTAGAACTCTAAAATGCCATTTTTAATACTAAATAATCAAGATATGCCTACTTAACCTCAATAACTGGCGAGATCTTCCAACGCTTTTTTCAACTTGTTTTTAGGAAGGTAATTTTCTTCTAAATTTTTTGCAAAAGGAATGGGCGTATCTAAGCTGGCTAAACGATGTACTGGCGCGTCCAGTAATTCAAAACATTCTTCGCCAATGCGGGCAGCGAGATCTGATATATAACTACCTGTCAAGTTATCTTCGGTAAGCAAAAGAACCTTTCCTGTTTTTGCAACACTGCCTTTTACCGTTTCCCAGTCCAGAGGAACGAGCGTTCGCAAATCAATAAGTTCGATTGAAATATTTGGTAGCTCCGCAATGACTTCAAGTGCCCAGTGCACGGGCGCTCCGTAAGTAATAATCGTGATTTGGCTTCCCGTAGTTAACAGCGATGCTTTACCCAATGGCAATGCATAGTAGCCTTCGGGAACATCTTGCCGAACGGTACGATAAAGCGCTTTATGTTCAAAAAACAACACCGGGTTGGGGTCTTCTATAGCGGCAATAAGCAATCCCTTTGCATCAGCGGGGAAAGCGGGATAAACAACTTTAAGTCCGGGAGTATGGGTAAACCATGCTTCATTGCTCTGGCTGTGAAAAGGCCCCGCTCCCACTCCTGCACCACAGGGCATCCGCAATACCACATCTGCTGGCTGACCCCAGCGGTAATGACTTTTGGCGAGATAGTTCACAATGGGATTAAAACCAGAGGAAACGAAATCAGCAAACTGTAATTCTACAATGGCCTTAAAGCCATTTATGGCCAGTCCCATACCGGTCTCAATTATGGCCGACTCGCAAATGGGCGTATTGCGCACGCGTTCCTTACCAAATTTATCAATAAAACCTTCTGTAATCTTAAAAACGCCTCCATATTCAGCGATATCCTGACCCATGAGTACAATTTTTTCATTGCGTTGCATGGCGGCTTCAAGTCCTTGGGAAATCGCATCGATAAATCGAATTTCATGCAATGCGCCCTGAGGCTTTTCTTCAGACGGTTTATAAATTGCGTACACATCCTGGATTTCGTTGCAGGTATTTGCGACTGGTGTACTTTTACCAAAGGCCATCTCCAGGTTTTTATCTATATTTTGCCGAATTTCATGCTCTATTTGGTCATTTTTATCGTCATTTAACACGTTTTGTTGGAAAAGAAATTCTTTATAAGTATGCACGGGATCCATCTTGGCCCAATTCTCCATCAGTTCTTCGGGCACATATTTTACACCACTTGCTTCCTCATGACCGCGCATTCTAAACGTTTCAAATTCGATCATCACGGGTCGCGGATTTTCACGCATACTCTTGGCAATTTCCGAAATACGTGTAAATACTTCTATCACATTATTACCAGCAATACGATGTCCCTCCATCCCATAACCGGCAGCGCGGTCAATTAAATGTTCACAACGGTATTGCTCACCGGTAGGTGTTGAAAGTCCGTACCCATTATTTTCGATACAAAAAAGGACGGGCAGTTCCCACACCGAAGCCACATTGAGCGCCTCGTGAAAATCACCCTCACTGGTACCGCCCTCGCCTGTAAAAACGGCTGTTATTTTTTGCTCATCACGTAACTTATGACCGAGCGCGATTCCACAGGCCACGCCCAGTTGTGGCCCCAGATGCGAGATCATCCCTATAATTTTATACTTCTGAGTGCCAAAATGAAAACTGCGGTCACGCCCTTTTGTAAAACCACCTTCGGTACCTTGCCACTGGGCAAAAAGCCGGTGCAAAGGGATATTTCTCGTTGTAAAAACACCCAAGTTGCGGTGCATGGGCAAAATATATTCGTCGTCATGCAAAACGGAAGTGACACCTACAGCAATAGCCTCTTGTCCTATCCCGCTAAACCATTTTGAAATCTTGCCCTGGCGCAATAGCACAAGCATTTTTTCTTCTATGAGTCGTGGCTCAAGCAGTTTTCTGTAAAGCCCTATCAAACGTATATCATCCAGATCTTTTCGCTCAAAAAATAGTTCAACACTTGCTATAATATGTTCTGCCATAGTCGTATCTTGTTTATTTAGATGCAGAAAATTAAGCGTTTAATTTACGAATACCACAATCTGCAAGCTTATAATTTAGCTTCCTGGAAAAGATTGGATTTAAAATTTAATATCTTTGACTACGTTTAAAAATAAACCGAATTAAAGTATTGTGAGGTCTGTACTAAACAGTACTAAAATGTAATTTGGCATTAACCAAAAAAAAGGATTAAACTTTACTATGAATAACATTCCCAGCGTCAACTTAGACGATTTTACCAGCGACGACCCTAAGCGAAAACAAAAATTTGTAGACGCCATAGGAAGTGCATATGAGGATATTGGATTTGTTTCTTTAAAAAACCATTTTCTGGACGACCAGCTTGTAGAACATCTCTATGAAGAAATCAAAGAATTTTTTGAACTCCCGGAAAAAATAAAAAAAGAATATGAGATAGAAGAGCTCCACGGTCAACGCGGTTATATTTCCTTCGGGAAAGAACATGCCAAAGGTAAAAAAGAGGGTGATCTGAAAGAATTTTGGCATTTTGGCCAAGAGCCTGATAAAGACGCTAACCTCACGGAAGAATATCCCGAAAACGTTCAGGTAAAAGAACTTAATGATTTTAATAAAACCGGCATAAAAGCCTATAAAATGCTTGAAAAAACAGGTATTTATGTGCTTCGTGCCCTAGCAATTTACATCGGTTTAGATGAATTCTATTTTGATAAATGGGCAAAAAATGGTAACAGCATTTTAAGACCCATTCATTATCCACCCATAACCGAAGAGCCCAAAGGTGCAGTACGCGCCGGTGCGCATGGAGATATTAACCTGATCACATTGCTTATGGGCGCTTCTGCCGGTGGCCTACAAGTGCTTCGTAAGGATGGGGGATGGATAGACGCCATACCACAAGAAGATGAACTGGTAATCAATGTGGGAGATATGCTGGAGCGATTGACCAATAATAAACTACGCTCTACCATACACCGCGTCGCCAATCCTCCTAAAGAACAATGGGATTCACCACGGTATTCCATTCCGTTTTTTATGCACCCACGTAGTGAAATGCCGCTTAACTGTCTCGATAAATGTGTAGATGATGAGCACCCCAAAGCCTACCCCGATATAACGGCTGGTGAATTTTTACACCAGCGCCTGGTGGAAATAGGATTGGTAAAAGAAAATAAATAGATGGATTTAAAAGACCAACTTAAAGATCTATTTCCGGATCATGAAGCACCGGAAGAAACCAATGATGAGAGTGTTAATGAAACGGGCATCTGGATGCAGGATGAACCGCTGCGCTGTGTTTATGAAAAGCGCAAAGGGAAACCAGTGACCATTATAGAAGGCTACAATGGTGCCGATGAAGATTTTAAAATACTTGCCAAAGAACTCAAAACGATGCTGGGTGTGGGCGGTAGCTTTAAAAAAGAAAAAATCCTCATACAGGGCGATTTCCGAGTTCAAATCATGGGTTTTTTGAAAGAAAAAGGGTTTCAAGTCAAACGTGTTGGTGGTTAAAACAATCAAATTATGAGCACAAAGATCCTTCATATTACCAACGGCGACAGCTTGACGGAGCGCCTTAAAAATATAGATTTAGAAGGCGAAATTGTTGTATGGCGAGAGATGCTGTGCGAAGGGCCTACCGTCTCTCAAATAGGAAATGAGTATTTTCTTGACTTACGCAAAAAGTTCTTACAGGAAGAATACAACGTGAGCGAAGAACTCTATGAAAAAGAGTTTGTAAGTCAGCTTAAAAAGCTAGATGCCATAGATAGTTATGACGAGATCATATTGTGGTTTGAGTTTGACCTTTTTTGCCATATTAATATGCTGGCAGCAATAAGTTACCTCCTGCAACAAAAAAAGAAAGAACCCTTATATTTGGTTTGTAGTGGCCGTGTTCCCGGCGAAAAAGAGCTCATAGGCCTTTCTGAACTCAGTGATAAACAGCTCATGAGCCATTATAAAACAAAGATTAAACTTTCTGAGGATGATCTGGATATGGCCCATTTTATCTGGCAGCTCTATTGTGGCAGTGATCCCAATAAACTGAAACCAGAAATTCGTAAAAGCTCTAACTTTAAATATCTCTCAAGTTGCATCAGGGCACATATAGAGCGTTATCCCAATGTAAACACCGGACTCAATGCGCTGGAGACTAATGTTTTACGATTAATTGAGCAGGAACATATAACTTCAGAACATCAACTTTGTGGCTATGCACTAAGTTATCAGGGCTATTACGGCTACAGCGATACCATGATTCTTAAAATAATAGATAAACTAAGACCCTTTTTCCAGCAAGGTAAAGATGGCTTGGAGCTCAATATGAACGGGCAATTTGTGCTAGATGGCAAGCATAATTTTTATAGAGATGTAAAAAATGAAGAATTCTATGGCGGCACTAAGAAATATGACTTTTTATACAGTCCAGAGAACCACCAACTGCTCAAGTTATAAAGCCTATGCAATTAGCCCCGTCTGAACTCATCCTGAACAAGGATGGCAGCATTTATCATTTAAATCTTTTACCACAAGATCTTGCTCCCATTGTCATCACCGTAGGAGATCCTGATCGTGTAGAGCGTGTTACACGCCATTTTGATACCATAACAGTAACCAAACATAAACGTGAATTCAAAACGCAGACGGGAACTTATGGAGGGAAAGCTATTACCGTCATTTCTACCGGTATAGGTACAGACAACATAGATATTGTTCTTAATGAACTTGATGCGCTGGTCAATATAGATTTTAATACGCGAAAGATAAAAGAGCAATTAAAAACACTGCAAATCATAAGATTGGGAACTAGTGGTGCCATTCAGCCTGAAATTGATGTAGATAGTATTCTATTGAGCAAAATGGCTATTGGTTTTGACAGTTTGCTTCATTTTTATGATAGTAAAGCCATTTTAAATACTGCTATTCAGAACGCATTTATAAAACATAGTAATTGGGCTGCTGAAAAAAGTCATCCTTATGTCATAGATGCAGACGCACAGCTGCTGGCTCATTTTAAAGAAAAAAATTATCATACTGGTTTTACAGCTACAAATGTGGGTTTTTATGCACCACAAGGGCGTATATTACGCGGCAAGTTAAATGACCCTGATCTGAATGAAAAAATAACCTCCTTTACTCATCACGGACTACAAATCACCAATCTGGAAATGGAAACGTCTGGAATTTATGGTTTAGCTAAACTACTAGGCCATCAGGCAATTTCCATAAATGCCATTTTAGCTAACAGAACTACGGGTGCTTTTAGTAAAAATGGAGATAAAACGGTTGATTTTATGATAAAAATGGCTCTAGAACGCATAAAATCGCTCTAACTTTCTTTTAACAAAAGGTTAATCTTACACATTCATCACTTTTGTATTTTTGGTTTGGAATAATTTTAATCTATGACCGAAAAACCTTTCAAACATCGTGATTTAAACTGGCTTAGCTTTAATGAGCGTGTTTTACAGGAAGCTGAGGATAAAACCTACAATCCCCTTTATGAGCGGATGAAATTCTTGGCAATTTACTCCTCTAATCTGGACGAATATTTCCGGGTGCGTGTTTCCCAACTCAGGCAGATGAAACGCGTGGAAAAAAGCTTACGCAAAAGACTGGCCCTGCACCCCAATAAAACGGTGAAAAAGATTCTGGAAGAAGTCCGTTCTCAACAAGAACGTTTCGGCAAGATTTTTAAAGAAAATATTATCCCCGAACTGCGCGAAAATAAGATCGTGCTTTTACAGACCGAAGATTTTGATGAGATCCAGCAAAAACTAGCTGATATCTGGTTCAAGACGCATCTTGAAAAAGAAATAGAGATTATCAAAATCAACCTCGATAAAGATGATAAACCTTTTTTAGAAGATAGGGGGCTGTATTATTGCCTCACCTTTAAAGATACGCAGCAATTGGGTTTTATAGAAATTCCCACCGTGCATACGGGTAGGTTTATCTCCCTTGGAGAACGAGATGGTGAGCATTACATCACTTTTGTAGATGATATCATCCGTTATAAAAAAGAAAGTCTTTTTCCTTCCGAAAAGATTACGGGTATCTATGAGATCAAGGTCTCCCGCGATGCAGAATTATATCTCGACGATGAACTTGACGGTATTCTTGCCGAGCGCATATACAAATCACTGCATCAGCGCCAGAAAGGGCAGCCCACACGTTTGCTCTACGATGCCGAAATGCCAAAGGCAGAAGCCAAAAAACTACGCAAATTGTTAGGCCTGGGTAAAATAGACATGATGCCAGGCGGGCGTTATCATAATTTTCATGATTTTTTTAAATTCCCGGATCCTACTGATAATGCGAAGTTGTACTTTGAAAAGAAAGCGCCCATACCACATAAAACTTTAGAAAAAGCATCCTCCTTTTTTGAGGCTATCGCCGAAAAAGATCAAATGCTTCATTTCCCGTTTATGTCATTTTCTTATGTGGAACGCTTTGTTAAAGAAGCTGCCACCGATGAAAATGTCACCGAAATAAAAATCTCTCTTTACCGCGTAGCAGAAGAATCAATTTTAACCACAGCGCTTTTAAAAGCTCTGAAAAATGGTAAAAAAGTGACCATTTTTATTGAAGCCAAAGCGCGTTTTGACGAGGAAAACAACATTGGCTGGGGCCGAAAATTTGAAGAAGCCGGAGCACATGTGATTTACAGTTACCCACGTATTAAAGTGCATTCTAAAATTTTAATGGTCAACCGTAAGGAGGATGACGTGATTAAGCGTTATGTGTATATAGGCACCGGTAATTTTAACGGTGAGACTTCAAAAATCTATGCAGACCACGGCCTTTTTACGACGCATGAAAAACTCACTAAAGAGCTTTCGCGTGTTTTTGAAGTGCTGGAAGGTGCACTCATCATACCCAGAAACAAACGTTTGCTTGTCTCACCGTTTACAACCCGCCGCAGTTTTGAAAAACTGATCAATACCGAAATTGAGAACGCCAACAATGGTAAAAAAGCAATGATTACGGCAAAAATGAACAGCCTGGAAGATCAAGAGATAATAAATTTACTGTATGACGCCAGTCAGGCAGGTGTTGAAATACGTCTCATTGTACGCGGTTTTACTTGTCTTGTACCAGGACTAGATGGGATTAGCGATTCAATTTTTATGACCAGTATCGTAGATCGTTATTTGGAACACGGGCGTATTTATCTTTTTCACAACGCAGGTGATGAGAAAATGTACATAGGATCGGCAGACTGGATGACCCGCAACCTAGACCGCCGCATAGAAGTACTGGTGCCTATTTATGATACAGATCTTTATAAGGAATTAAAAGATATTCTTGATTTACAGCTGAGGGATAACCGAAAAGCCCGCATTC
>DRGP01000107.1 GCA_011050015.1 Leeuwenhoekiella sp.
AAAAGTACTCGATTTAAAAAGTATAGTTGACGAAGCCCTGGAATCTTGCGAAGGCGTAGAAAATGTACTTGTGGCCAAACGTACCCAATCTGAAATCGACATGAAAGACGGCCGCGATCACTGGTTGCAGCCGCTTATGGATGCCGCCGAAAAAACCCGCGAGCCCGAGATCATGGATGCTGAAGATCCACTATTTATTCTTTACACTTCTGGTTCTACGGGAACGCCCAAAGGCATGGTACACACCACGGCTGGTTACATGGTGTACACCGCGTTTACATTCAAGAACGTCTTTCAATATACCGAAGACGATATTTACTGGTGTACGGCAGATATTGGTTGGATCACCGGGCATAGTTACATCGTCTATGGTCCGCTGGCCAATGGTGCCACCACCGTAATGTTTGAAGGCGTTCCTTCCTATCCAGATTTTGGACGGTTTTGGGAAATTGTTGAAAAACATAAAGTGACCCAGTTTTATACCGCCCCCACTGCGATACGCGCTCTGGGCAAAGAAAAACTGGATTTTGTTGAAAAACATGATCTTTCTTCCCTAAAAGTTTTGGGTACGGTGGGTGAACCTATCAATGAAGAAGCCTGGCACTGGTATGATGAAAATGTTGGTAAGAAAAAATGCCCCATTGTAGATACCTGGTGGCAAACAGAGACTGGTGGAATTATGATTTCACCGATCCCCTATTCCACCCCTGCGATTCCTACGTTTGCAACTTTGCCGCTTCCCGGAATTCAGCCTGCGCTGATGGATGAGGAAGGGAAAGAAATTGAAGAAAACCAGGTGGATGGGCGCTTGTGCATTAAATTCCCCTGGCCCTCGATTGCCCGTACCATCTGGGGCAATCATGAACGCTATAAAGACACGTATTTTTCAGCTTATAAAAACATGTATTTTACCGGCGATGGCGCCCTGCGCGATAGTGTTGGCTATTACCGCATTACTGGTCGTGTAGATGATGTGGTGATCGTTTCTGGTCATAACTTAGGTACCGCTCCCATAGAAGATGCCATTAACGAGCATCAAGCAGTAGCCGAAAGTGCTATAGTGGGCTTTCCACATGACGTAAAAGGAAATGCGCTTTACGGTTATGTGATTTTAAAGGAAACGGGTGAAACGCGTGACCGTGACAATGTGCGAAAGGAAATCAATCAATTGATTTCTGAACGTATAGGACCCATTGCCAAACTGGATAAAATTCAATTTACAAGCGGACTTCCCAAAACGCGAAGTGGTAAAATTATGCGCCGTATTCTGCGGAAGATAGCTTCAGGCGAAACTGAAAATCTGGGCGATACCAGTACGCTACTTAACCCAGAAGTAGTAGATGAAATTATGGAAAATGTCCTGAAATGATATTCAATTACAGCTGTTTGAACTAACCCTCAATTTGTACTTTTAACTAATTAAATTAATGAACTATATAAAACTATGAAATCTATAAAATTTATCATTTGTGCTGTTATTTTGCTGACCTCATTAAATACATACTCTCAGCACGGTGATACCAGTACGCCCCCAGACGTTTCACCCATGCCGATGAAGCCCGAAATGACAGAAATCTGGGAACCGGAAGTGCCGGTGGTCACTCCGGGAGAGAAACTAGGAGATGCGCCCTCTGACGCCATTATTTTGTTTGATGGCGCAAATCTGGATCAATGGGTAAGCCAAAAGGATACAACGAAAGCCGCCCCTTGGGAAATTGTAGACAATGATTATCTGCAAGTCGTACCGGGTTCTGGTGTTATACAGACCAAAATGAAATTTGGAGATATTCAGTTGCACCTTGAGTTTAGCGCACCAGATAATGTAGAAGGCTCAAGCCAGGGGCGTGGTAACAGCGGTGTATTTTTCCAGAACCGCTATGAACTGCAGATCTTAGATTCGTATCATAACCGTACCTACCGCAACGGCCAGGCCGGCAGTATTTATAAAGACCATGCCCCGCTGGCAAACCCGATGCGCGGCCCACAAGATTGGAATGTTTATGATGTGGTTTATCGCGCACCACGGTTTAAAGAAAATGGTGTTATAGATACCCCCGCTGAGATTACCGTCTTCCTTAATGGTGTTTTAGTACAGAATGATGCGACTATTCATGGCCTTACCCTCTATATAGGACTGCATAATTATCCGGAAGCTCACGGTGATGATGTGATTGCGCTTCAAGATCATGGTAATAAAACACAGTTTAAGAATATCTGGGTTAGAAAGCTTTAATGGATAATACTAGTGAAAATCAATACCCTTTTTCAAAATATACATGTCGTTTTCCCTTACATTATGCGAGAAAACTCGCGAGTCTAAACTATAATTAACGGAAAATGTATATATCTTCACAAAGTGGTTGGAATAAATGAAGATATATAAACTATCAATATATATTTCAGTAACTACTTTATTAAATATCCGAAATTAAAAAGGTCGTCTGAATTCTTTCAGACGACCTTTTAACAAACAACAAATAATAATTATCTTATTTTCTGAACTTTGAGTGTTTTAACCGGGTATTCTTCGGAAAAGATCTGCATGATATAAAGCCCTTCCCTTAACGAACTGGTTGCTACACGTAATTTTCCAGCTTCTGCTGTTGCATACACTTTTACTGGCTGGCCGAGATAATCAAAAAGTTGCACATCAAGATTCTGATTTTTGTCTGGCAAATCGACAAAGAAATAGTCTGTAAAAGGTACGGGATATACTTTCATAGCATCTGAAGCAGGTGTACCTATCACTTCAAAATTAATTTCCAGCGGGGCACCGGCAGTACCCTGGGCATTTGCCTGTGTAAAAGGGGTGGCCATTAGCCTATAACTTCCATTGGGAAAAGCTCTTCCGAATAGATTAACACTATTGTTAGCAAATAGCGTGTAGGGCCTATTATTTTCAATACGCGTAGTAGTTAAAGGACCCTCCATCTCGATTTTAAGACTACCTATAAAATCAGGAAGAGTTTTAGCCAGCACGGTAAGGCTATTATTATCTAGTGTACCAAGATCAATGACACTACCCTCTTCTATATCCATGATCTTACTATCAAATACCGCATCGTAAAGATCAAATCCCAGGACCGAGAGATCGTCTGGTATAGCACCAATCTCAATGGAAAAACTGACCGCAAAGGCAATACCTGGAGTCCCTTTGCCCTGAGCTTCTGAATAGGGTGTGGCGCTAAGCATATAATCTCCAGGAGGAAAAATCCTCCCTTCATAATCGTTGCCCAAGTTGCCAAAAAGGGCATAAGGTGCATTTGTTTCGGTTTTTTTAAAGGTAAAGGGACCTTTTAGATCAAAGACCACACTACCTATATTCTGAGCATCCAGATCAACCCTTATCGCGAGTAAATCGGGCAGATCTTCTATGGCATAACTTCCTCCCACCTGAATTTCAAGAATGTCAGTACCGGTCTGTGAATCTATAAGGGTAAAAGCATTAACGGCTTCCCCAGCTGGAGTTACAAATACTTCAGCGGTCACTCGATCTCCACCCTCATAATAGCATACGATATTGATATTTCCACTTTCTGTGGGGGTAAAGCAATATTCAACTTCACCATTTTCATCAGAAATACCAGAACCAACGGGTTCTCCATCTACTTCCGTAAACACTTCTATTCCAGCTAGAGGATTTCCAAACTGATCTAAAACGATGCCAGTGATACATACTTCTACCCCTTCTTGAACAGTTATACTTTCAGGTTCTAAGGTTAGGGAAGAAGGCGTGGGTGCTTCAACAGAAATGGTTGCCTGAGCAGAGACATTCCCTACTGAAGCTGTTATAACGTCCTCTCCGATATTTTCGGGGGTGTAACAAAATTCAGCCATTCCCTCAGCATCAGTAATAGCAAAGCCTTCTGCATTATTAACCCCATTTACTAAAAAGTCAATTCGTATCCCAGATACAGGGCTTCCTTCATCATTGACAGCGGTTGCACTGAAACAATACTCATCTCCCTGACCAATTATAGGCTCAATAGATAGACTAATTTCTTCAACTTCTGCAACTTGACCCAAGGCCTGACCGCCTGGATATCCATAGGAATCAAAATTACCAAAACCATACATAAACGCTCCGAAGGGCAATGGGCCTGTAAGATTATGTGTTCCGGCTTCTACTTCTACCTGAACCCCGGAAAACCCTGTGGAGGCTATTGCAGTAAATTCTGAAGCATCAACCGGATTACTATCAACAAAGACATTTCCTACTTGTGAACTGGGAACAGCCAAGTTAATGAAATGTCTGTTAAAGCCTTCTGCGGGTGTAGTAACGGTATACCTGTTTTGAAACTGCTCAAATGGAGGAATCAATAACATAAATGGATCAGAAACATTTCCATCGCTATTTTGACCTTTTGAATATTGAGCTACCAGTACAGGGTTGGAAGCTTCAATCTGTGTATATTCATCACTTGGAATATCAAGTTCTTCATACTCACCACTATTTAGGGTAAAAGATTGCGAAAAATCAGTACTGCCCGTAACTGTTATATTTGTTCCATTTTCTGATGCGAGAACTCTAAATATATCGCCAGCCTCGCGAGTAGCTAGAGGCGTAGTAACAAATCGCTCTCCGAATGAAGACGCAGGTGGCATTTGTTCAATCATATGGTCACATGCGGCCGTACCCGGGGGTACATTTGCACATGTATGGCCTCCAAATACCGCCACAGGTTTATTTGAAGTTATCATTGTGCCCGTTAAGTCATTACCTAATCCTGGAGCCTGTAATTGATAGCTTTGCCCTTCTTCAAGGTTAATTGTATAAGCTACACCAACTGTTCTAGAGCCCGCCGTAGATGATGGTATAATGGTTATTGTAGTACCATTTTCTGTCCCCACAACCCCTAAGAGACTTGTATTAGTTAGACTACTATTTAATGTGGTATAAGACATCACTAAATAATCTCCTTCTAATATATCTGTAGGAAGAGCCAAAAATGCATCAGTGGTAAATTGCGCTTGGTTCAACCCATATACCGTAATTTCATTTTCAGCAGTAACTCTTATTCCCTTATCTTCTATTCCATCTGAAGCAGTAGCTATTAAAGAAGAAGGTACTTCTATTGTGGTTATTGCTCCCGGAACTACAGCAAATTCAATTACCGAGTCATCAGGCAATTCTACCATTCCGGAAGTTTCGCTATCCCCAGATATAAATAAGCTAAGATTTACACCTGAATTATTATAATTCCGGTTAAACATAACCCAAAACTCCTTTCCCTTATTGTCTGGGATTTCGTTTTGAGCCTGTAGATTTAGCGTGCAAAAAATAAGCACAGCGATTTTCAAAAAGGTTAGGTAAAGCTTTTTCATGATTAAAAGTATTGGGTTTATGAATGGATTTTAATCTGTGTATTTCATATTATTTGAAGGGCAGATGATGTAGAATCCCTCCCAACTTTACTATTCGTTTCCGCGTGAAGGGTGCTTGTTTTTAAAACGATCAATGTCAAAAGCTATAAGGTGATTCCGGAATAAATAAGCCGAATAAAAAGGACGGCCCCCTAAAACCGTCCTTAATTATAAAGCCTGCTTAGGTTGAATATATTGAAAAGCAGCTTTTAAAACTCTGATCTTTACACACTTTTTGTAATCAGTGATACCTGTATAGAAATCTTGTTGTGAAAAGGGCTAAACAAGACTTAGTTTTGGTCAACGAGAGCGCTTTCTACCTGCCCCTGTACTTCTTTGTTTTCCGGTTCCTGCCCTTTTTTGTTCAGTAGTATCGCACCATCGTCCATTTGCATGAGCGAAAAAGGCTCCCGGAGTTTTTTGTCTATTTTTTCCCAGATTTCATTTGGGTTTTCTTTAGTGTCCAGGCTTATGGTCATCACACCATCACTAAAAGTTTTTGAAATTTCCTTTACACGGCGTTGTTCTTCAAGGCCTTCAACAAGGGCATTCAGGGCTGCGTCACCATAAGTGACGTTGGGTACAACAATATCCACTTGATTTGCACTGCTGCCGTCTTTGTTTTTCTTTTTGCCAAATAGTGACGTAATTGTGCTCCCAATATCGTTAATGGTTTCTTTGGAATTGCTTATAGTGCTCTGCACGCTTTTGTTTGCACTGTTAATCGTCTCGCCGCTGGCCTGAGCGTTGCGGATTTCTGAACTTACCGTTTGCAGTAACGTCTGTGCCTGTAAAGCTGTTAGTGCTGGTGCAAAAATAAAGGCGAATAATGTTAAGTAGAATAGCTTTTTCATGATGTATGGTTTTTTAATTAACGATTTACATTTTTAAAATGAAGTTCAAACAACAGGTGAACTTAATGCTAATTTAAACCTAACAAACTGATAATGAAATATATAAACCACAAACGCTACTGTTTTTTTTGCAAACGCAACGAAACTCCTCTTAAAAGTGCAAATTCTAAAAGTGGAGTTTAAAAATGCATTAACAAAAAGCGCTTTTTAAGTATTGAAAAGAAGCATTTTAACCGATAAAATGATATTATTGACTAACCCGTTTTTAACAGTATGCTTAAAGTCTAAACGAATGGATATAATTTCAGCAAAGATGAGCATGTTCTAAAAGCCTATAAATTAGTTACAAAGCTCCCAAACGCCTTAAAAATTCCGCCTTTCTGCGTGTTGCAACTTCCACCTCGCTTCCATCTTTCATAATGGCAAAACCTGTATTTAGAAATTTATCTATTTTATGTAAATTTATGAGATGCGACCGGTGCACACGGTAGAAACCCGAGGGCTCCAGTTGTTCTTCATAAACCTTGAGTGGGCTAGATACAATATGGCGCTTTTTTATATCGAGATAAATTTCGGTATAGCTACCAGAAGCCTGACAGCGCACAATATCCTTGACATCTATAAAAATAATACCATCATTGACCAGAATATTTATTTTCATATGGCCGGGATGCTTTATATTGTTGAGAAGCACTTCAATACGTTTCCCGTTGAGCTGTTTAGATTCCGTTTCATACTTATGCAGTACCTCGCTAAAATCTGCCGTGGTAAAAGGTTTGAGCAAAAAGCCCAGTGCACTCAGTTTTATGGCTCGCAGGGAGTGTTCTAAATAAGCAGTGGTGATCACCACACTAAAACCAGCATTTTTAAACTGCTCTAGATAATCAAACCCAGAATTATCACCTAGCTCTATATCCAGGAAAACCAGTTCTGGTAGTTCTTTCACAGTAAGGTTAACAGCTTCATCAAAAGTGGCTGCACAACCCACAATTTTATAATTGGGGAGTATCTTAAAATGCTCTTTTAAAATATGTAGGCAGCTGGGTTCATCGTCAATAAGTAATATTCTTGTCATATTTAAAAAGCTTGTTGGTAAGGAAGTTTCATTTCTACACGTAGGCCTTGCTCACTATCAATCAACTTTAGAGAAGCTTGGATTTTGTGCATGCGGTTTATGGTTTCAATGCGGCTTTTGGTAATTTTAAAGCCCATGGATTCCCGTTTGGTTTTTTTTTGGTGGCCATTCAACGATCTCCCCACCCCATTGTCTTCCACCACACAGAACAAATGATCACCTTCCCGATTAATGGCTACAGAGATATGTATATCCCTATTAGTATTCCCCGGACCGTGCCAAATGCTGTTTTCTATAAAAGGCTGCAAAATGCTGGGTGGGATCAGGGTATCCTCAGGATCAAGGTTTTCTGCCACTTGAATATCGTAAGTTATTTTGCCTTGAGCCCTTATAATTTCCAGTGATATGTAGTCACGCATAAACTGAACCTCATCCTCAATAAGGATTACCTGTTTTTCTGAATTTTGAAGTGTGCGGCGGATTAAACCGGCCATTTTGGCCAGAAAATCGAGCGCTTCCTCCGGATTTTTATGCAGGATAAATGCAGAAACCGCATTCATGGAATTGAACATAAAATGGGGATTAAGTTGTGCCTGAAGGGCTTTGAGCTGGGTTTTTGCGATTTGAAGTTCGTGCTCTGCCCGCTCTTTATCTGCCCGCGCTTCCCTTTTGCGTTTATTCAAAAACCAGATTATAAAAAGTGCAATTCCTGCTATGGCAGCCCCTATTATAAAGGTACGCAGTTTATCTTTCTGTTTGTTTATTTCCAGCTGGGCCTGTGCCTCGTTTTTCTGCTGCTGGCTGCGCAGGAGGTCTTCTTTCTGTGCGTAGGCATATGCAATTTCCAGCCTTGCGCTTTCCTCTTTCTGACTCATCATGTCCAGACTATCTTTTAAAAGCATGGCCATTTCGTCTGCCTCAAAGGCTTCTTTGTACTTTCCGCGCAGCGAAAGAGTATGTGCTAGGCTTTCATAAGCATTGTACGATACATTTAAAATACCCACGTTATTGGCCAATGTGGTGGCCTTTTTGAAATGATTTTCGGCCGTAGCCAGATATTTTTTTTTATGACCTTTAAAATGTAATTGTGTGTAAGCCTCACCAAGACTTTGATGCAACTGAGCCAAATTGGTTGTATTATTAGTTTCCTCATACATGGGACGCGTACTGTCCAGGTAAGTAATGGCACGTTCAAGTTCATCTTTTAAGATATACGTAGCGCCTATATTGCATAGGGCATTTGCTATACCTATTTTATTTCCTATCTCCCGCATTAGGACAAGGGCATCGTTGTAGTAATTTATAGCCTCATCTACTTGTGTTTTATCTTTGTAAATATTGCCAAGGTTTGTGAATACATTTGCAATTTGCTCTTTGTAACCCAATTTTTTAAAGTGTTCCAGAGCGCGTGTTTCATACATCAAAGCCTCATCGAGATCTCCCAAATGCGCTTGAAGCAATCCTAGATTGTTCAATATATTAGCATAATCAAGCGAGGCGGTTTCGTTTGCTTTCTCATAAATACGGGCGGCTTGCAAATAACTGGTAAGCGCCTTGGGATAATTGGCCAGCGTCATCTCGTTTATGCCTATGCTGTTGTAAACCTTTGCCATGAGCAGGGTATCCTGCTCCGTCTTAAAAATAGATAAAGCACGCTGGTAGTGCGCAGTAGAGTGCAGATAATCAGACCGGTTAAAATATACGATGCCTTTATTAAAAACCGTACGGGCAACACGAATGCTATCTCCATTTTTTTTATGAATGGTAATGACCCGATCATAATAAGCTAGGGCTAAACTATCTTGACCCAGCGTATTGAGGTTTATGGCTTTACGGCTATATGCAGTAACGAGGCGGCCATTGTCATGTAGTTTTTGAGCTAGTTTTATGGCTTGATCTGCCGTTTTTAACCCTTTATGGGCATTATTGAAACACTGATACCAAGCGATCTCATTGAGTAGATCCAAAAAGATAGAATCTTTTTGATCATGCGTTCGAAGTAGGTTTTTTAAAGAATCAATTTTTTTAACTTGAGCGGGACAATGAAGCATTACACCACAGCAAAGAATAACGAAGAAACGCCCCCCCATATTGATTATTTTTCGTAAAATGACCTGGGGTTATACGCTGCAAATCAATCGTTAAGATATAAAAATTATTCTAAGTCATATGCTGATTTGTTAAATTTTTTACAATTAAAAAACAGAAATTATTCTTATACATAAAAGTGGGATTTGTTTCTTAACTGGAAAAATTTTAAAGGAATTGCAAACCGAATAAAGTCACTCTGAACTTAATAGGTAAAGTCCCATCCTGATCTTCCAATAGGGCATTTCTTCCTCAAAATAATCATAAAAATCTTTGAGTCCGGTAACTTCCTTGAGCTCTTCTTTGGCTTGTTCCAAACGCTCAAGATCTCCTTTAGAAATCAAACGATACAAATCAATGTCGGCGCCATCAGCCTGCAATTTGGTTAAATGCCCATAGATTGTGCCTGGGGTAAGTTCGCGTTTTTCGGAAATTTCTTCCACCGAAAGACCATCTGTGTAAAGTTTTTGGGTTTTAGCATACGTATTGCCCTTTGTTTTTTTCTTTTTGGTTTTTGGTTTTTGTTGCTGAACAACCTTAAGAAAACGCTCGCCATATTTGTCGAGTTTGGCCTGCCCCACACCACTTACCATAATCATTTCATCCAGTGTCTGTGGCTTTTTGGTTTCCATATCTTTCAGCGTAGCATCACTAAAGACAATGTACGCTGGCACCCCTTCTTCTTTAGCAATTGTTGATCGCAACTGTCTTAGTTTCTCAAAAAGGATTCCGGTAGCATCGTCCAGTGTTTTCGCCACACTCGCGGCAGGTTTTTCTTTTATCAAACGGGCCAATTGTATAGACTCACCCTCAAAAAGCACTTTTTTGGCCAATGGAGTAAGTACCAGCCGCCCGTGCTCATGAAAACGAATTTCCAGCACCCCTTGATTGATCATCTGGATCACATATTGTTGCAAGTCCCGCCATGGGACATCGCTTGCCGCACCATAGGTTTTTATTTCCTGATAGCCTTTGTCATAAATAGTAGCATTTTCTGAGCCACGAAGCACATCTATAACCGTCCCCATGGCCTCCTGTTCCTTAAGTCTTGCGACGACAGAGCATACTTTTTGAGCCAGTACGGTGCCGTCAATATATTGCGGCGGTCTTTTACAGATGTCACAGTTGCCACAATCTTCATAGATAAATTCTCCGAAATAATTAAGCAATGCTTTACGGCGGCAGCTCAGCGCTTCGGCGTATTGTTGCATGCGTTCTAACTTGGCCAGCTGATATTCTTCGGTTGGGCTTCCTTGGGCAAATTTGCGCAGTTGCACGGTGTCTGCATAACTGTAAAAAAGGAGGGTGTGCGCAGGCAGGCCATCACGGCCACTACGTCCTATCTCCTGGTAATAGCCCTCAATGTTTTTGGGCATGTTGTAATGAATCACCCAACGTACATTGCTCTTGTCTATACCCATACCAAAAGCGATGGTCGCCACTACGATGGGCACGCGGTCATTGATAAAATCTTCTTGTACGCGCATACGCTCTTCTGGCGTGAGTCCTGCATGATAAGCTTCGGCTTTGTGACCAGCGGCCTGTAGTTTTTCGGCAAGCGATTCGGTGCTTTTCCGGCTAAGGCAATAAATAATCCCGCTTTCATCCGTTCGGTTTTCTAGGAAATTCAGGATCTGCTTATTGCGGTTATTTCCCGGACGTACTTCAAGATAGAGATTGCTGCGGTCAAAAGAAGCCAAATGCCGGCTAGCCTGCGGAATGGCAAGTTGCTTCACAATATCATCCTGGGTGGGCTTATCTGCCGTGGCAGTGAGCGCGATCATGGGTACACCCGTCATACGCCTTTTTAAATAGGCCAGTTGTGTATAAGCTGGCCGAAAATCATGACCCCACGAGGAAATGCAGTGCGCTTCATCTACTGCGATGAGATTTATGGTAATCGTATTGAGGTAATTATCAAGAAGGGATAGACTTTCAGGTGCTACATAAATGAGTTGCAGCGCGCCATTTTCCAACTGATGTAAGGTATGCTTTTGTTCAATTTCGGGCTGAGAACTGTTAAAATAAGCGGCTGTAATCCCATTGGCACGCAGGGCATCTACCTGATCTTTCATCAAAGCGATAAGCGGCGAAATTACAAGCGCGGTTCCCGGCAGTGCGAGCGCGGGCAACTGAAAACACAGTGATTTACCACCACCGGTGGGCATCACCGCCATCACATCGCGACCGGCCATCACATCTGCAATAACCGCTTCTTGATTAGGCCGAAAACTGTCATAACCAAACTTGGTCTTGAGCAGTTGCAGCAGTTCGGTCTTTATATCTTTGGGAAGCGTTGTTGTTGGCATTCCGCAAAAATAGGGATTATGAGTTATATCAACGAAGTAGAATTTTTAAAATAATGAACCTCGTGATAGCGTTGCATACCTATAATTTTAAGTTCCAATAAAACCCGGGCATTCATACCTGCTACTAAGGAGTGAAAATCAAAAACCCAGGCAAACAAAACGCCCTATTTTCACCTCAAAATCAGTGAAAACAGGGCGTTTTTCAGCGTTTTTAGCTGATTTTCAAGCTTAACCTAAGGCTTGTTTTAGATCGGCAAGAAGATCTTCCTCATCTTCTATACCTACGCTAAGGCGTATCAGGGAATCTTTAATTCCTATTTGCTCACGCTTTTCTTTGGGAATACTCGCGTGTGTCATACTCGCGGGGTGACCAGCAAGGCTTTCTACACCACCCAGACTTTCAGCCAGGGTGAAGACCTTGAGTTTTTCTACCACTTTTACAGCACCTTCCGCAGAATCTTCTTTTGTGGTAAAGGAAACCATTCCGCCAAAATCTTTCATTTGTTTTTTTGCCACCTCGTGATTGGGGTGGTCTTCAAAACCGGGCCAGTACACATGATCTACATTTGGGTGATTTTTCAGAAAATGCGCGACCGCTTTTCCATTCTCACAATGCCGTTGTATGCGTATATGCAGTGTTTTTATTCCGCGTAGCGCGAGAAAGCTATCCTGTGGACCACAAATCGCACCACTCGCGTTTTGTATAAAATAAAGCCGGTCTGCAAGATCATCATCTTTTGTGACCAGTGCACCCATGACAAGATCACTGTGCCCACCCAGGTATTTTGTGGCGCTGTGCATTACGATATCTGCACCCAGATCTAAGGGTTGCTGCAGATAAGGAGTGGCAAAGGTATTATCTACGGCGAGCAACAAGTCGTTTTTCTTGGCCACTTTAGAAACCGCTTCAATATCTATGATGTTCATCATGGGATTAGTAGGCGTTTCTACCCATATCAATTTTGTATTCTCATTGACATGATCCTGTATCTTAGCTGCATCCTGCATGCCCACAAAGTGGAATTTCAACCCAAAATCCTCAAAAATCTGGGTAAAAAGACGGTAGGAACCTCCATAAAGATCATTGGTAGAGATGATCTCATCGCCGGGTTTAAAAAGTTTTAAAACCGCATCTATTGCAGCCAGGCCAGAGCCAAAAGCCACACCATGTTTCCCGTTTTCTATGCTGGCGAGTGATTTCTCAAGTGCAGAACGCGTGGGGTTTCCGCTTCGCGAATATTCGAAACCCTTATGGCCGCCGGGGGTCGTCTGTGAGTAGGTAGAGGTTTGATATATAGGGGGCATCACGCTGCCATAAGCAGGATCGATGTCCTCCTGGCCGCCGTGAATGGTCTTTGTGTTGAATTTCATAATATTATGGTATTTTTAATCTTTCGTTAAAAGTGCCGCAAAAGTAGCAAGCAACTCGCGGATTGCCAAAATTGCCTGTATCTTTGGCCAATGTTTAACGTAAAAACCTGTCTTTTGAAAATTGTAGTCCCCGTATTTTTGCTCTTTCTCCTACTTACTGGATGTCAAGATGAAGCATCCAAGCTTGCGCTTACCGAAAAATCATATACTTCTGCTTCCTTGCCCCAATGTAAGGAAGATATTTGCCCCAAAATTAATATACAGCTCATGCAGGCCAAAGGAGATTCCCCCCTTTCCACTACCATTAACAACGCAGTTGAAAAAGTGATGGCAGCCACATTGAGCATGAGCCCCGATGAACAGTCTAAAATTAAGACGATAGATGATGGGATCGCCAATTTTATAACAGCATACCGGCAGTCCAAAAGTGAATTTCCCGATCTGGCCGAAACTTATGAGATTACCTCAACCAGCAGCGTGAGTCACGACAGCAACACCCTGTTATCACTAGAAATGGAAACCTATAGCTACTGGGGCGGCGCACATGGGTATGGCAGCACTACCTACCTCAATTTTGACAAAGAAACCGGCGAGCAGTTGGACACAAAACACCTCATCAAGGATGAGCAAAAATTTAAGGCAATGGCCGAAAAGATGTTCCGGAAGCAACAGGATATTCCCTCAAAAGGCAATATTAATGAGACCGGTTATTTTTTTGAGAATGACAGCTTCAGCCTTCCAGAGAATATTGGTTTTGAGGGAGACGAACTTGTTTTAATCTACAATCCCTATGAAGTTGCCGCTTACGCGGAAGGGCAGATTATCATTAAAATCCCGAAAGCAGAGGCTGGCCCTTTTCTTTCCGTGCGATTATAGCTCGTTTAAGTGCTGAAATTGCGCCATGATGTATCCCCTCATGGAAATTATTGAAAACAATGGCTTCTTCAATGGTATTAAGTGTTGAACCTGAATTTGCCGTATACGATTGATAATGCTTGAACACTCCGTTGTTATAATCAACTTTGGTCTGTTCTATCGAAGTTATAAGCTTTGATTTTAGGTACGCTACATCGTCACTATTCGCATTTTTATTGGGTTTTGTACCCTTTTTATAATTGGTGATCCATTCTTCTGAAATTAAAGGAGTTTCACCAGAAAATACATACATATACATCTGCTGATGTGCGAGTGTATGTGCGATGTTCCAGAAAATATTGTTGTTAAAATCATCTGGAATGGCATTAAGCTCTTCCAGGGAATAATCTTCCAGATACCCTGTAAGTATTTCGTGATTTTTTAAAGTGATGCCCAACGTGTATTCCATACTATAAAGTTTCCCTAAAAATAGGCTTTTAGCACTAGAGGCGGTTACTTTTGTAATTGTAATCAACCATCTAAAAAATTATATTCAGTTGAAAAAAATATATTACCTCTCTTCCTGCGATACCTGCAACCGTATAATAAAAGAAATCGAACTTCCCTCTTCTTTTATCAAACAGGAGATCAAGACAGACCCCATTACCGAAAAGCAACTGGAAGAATTGTATAATCTGGCCGGTAGCTATGAGGCATTGTTCAGCAAGCGTGCACGCCTTTACAAAGAACGCGATCTTAAAAACGCGAACCTGGATGATGATGCGATGGGAGCCCTTATTTTAGAGCATTACACGTTTTTAAAACGACCGGTTATTGTAGATAATGGCGCTATTTTTATAGGAAACAGTAAGAAAACGGTCGCTGCGGCAAAAGAAGCCATACATAGCAAAGACCGTACTTCCTAAAAACCGATAATACGGTTATAAAACACCCCAAAAAGGCTTAAATTTATCAAAAATAGGTCATTTTCAGGTCAAATGACGCGGTTTTTGACCGGCTGCCCGGGTATCTTCTTTAGTAAGTATTCTATAATCTTCCGTTTTATCAAGCTTGGATAGATTGTCAACCAATTCCTGGGGCAAGGTAGTTAGCTTTCGGCTTTTTAAATCGATCCAGGCTCCCATCATTTCGCATTTTGCAAAATTCTTACCCTCGTGGTCGTAGAAGTTGTGTACAAATTCAAAAAATTTACCATCTTTAGCCAGGCCCTTTAATTGAAGTGAAACCTGCACCGGCCTACCAGCAAATACTTCCTGAAAGTAATACATATATTCATAGAAAACCACCGGACCCAGATTTAGCCGGGCCATTTCCTTTTGACCAAAACCGTTTTCCATTAAATAGCTCATCCTCGTATGGCTCATAAAATTAACGTAGGCTGAATTTGCCAAATGCCTGTTAGCGTCTATATCGCTCCACCGTATTTCAAAATCTTTTAAGTACATATGCGGTTTTAAGTTAAAAAAAATCAAAGGTATCGTTTTAAATTGCCTAAATATGTTGTAGAAATCTTAACTACATTGTAGTTCATAAGCGCAGTTGCTATATTTACCTTTAAATTACTGTTTATGTACATTAAAAGAAATATGAGTTGGAAGCTCATATTTAGATACACGTGGAAGAATATCCTTTTTTTCATCATCTATTCCCTCATCATCTTTTTTATCTATGACACCCTCGGGTGGTTTTTTATAGATTTTCCTTTTGAACCTTTAACGGTAATAGGTATTGCCGTTTCTTTTTATGTTGGTTTTAAAAACAGCCAGAGTTATGAAAGGTTTTGGGAAGGTCGAAAAATATGGGGCAGTATCGTAAACTACAGTCGTACCTGGACGATACGCGTCATCAGTTTTGTAGATACCGACGATGAGGCCTTCAACCAGCGATACAGGGCAGAACTCGTGCATAGGCATATTGCCTGGCTCAACGCCTTACGAGTGCAGCTACGGCAACCACGTCCCTGGACGCTCCAGCACGGTTTTTTTGCAAAAAGACTCTTTGACAGCCATGCCGAGCGCAATATGTCTAGAACGGGTGCCCATAATTTTATAGCAGAAGAAGAATATGAGGCTATAAAGAACAGGCCTAATATGGCTACACACCTGGTCAAAAACCAGGCTAATACGATCACAAAACTACGTAGCGACAATGTTATAGACGGCTTTCAGGAGATGCAGCTGCAGGCGGTGCTGGAGGAGTTTTACAATTTACAGGGGATGTGCGAGCGTATAAAGAACACCCCTTTCCCACGGCAATACGCGTATATGTCTAAAATTTTCACATGGATTTTTGTACTGCTACTCCCTCTGGGCTTACTCAATATTTTTGAAGCACACGTAAATAATGATATCGTTAATGAAAGCATGCAGATCTCTTTGCTTTTCTTACAGATGATCCCATTTACGGTACTTATCATGTGGATTTTTACCACCATGGAAATGGTAGGGGACAGTAGTGAAGACCCTTTTGACGGCCGGGCCAACGATGTGCCCATGACCGCGCTCTGCAGAACCATTGAAATAGATTTGCGTGATATGCTAAATGAAAAGGAATTGCCAAAATCTATAGAGCCTAAAGACGATATCCTTTATTAATGCTTCCTTGCTGCCGTATTTCTTTTCTAAAAATCAAGATGGGTGAGCAATTGAATTTCAAAACTTGTAAAAAGCATTGCAAAGTGCCTAAATCTTCATTATATTCGGAGTAAATTTGAAAAACCTGCCGCTCTAAAAAACGTACTGGCAGAAAATAAAACTGAGATTAAAATAATAAATTCCATGAAAATCCTTAAACAACTAGCACTTGTAATGTTGGCCTGCACTTTAGTACATTGCGGCAATGCCGAAAAAAAAGAAAAAGATCAGGTGAAGCTAAAGTCTAATAACTCATCATCTGCTTCCTCAAAAGAAGATGCAAATGTTACAGAAGTCGTTCTGCTGGCGACAGATCAAATGCAATTTAATAAGTCAGAAATACGGGTTCCCGCAGGAAAACCTATAAAATTCACCCTTCGCCATACAGGCACGATGGATATTAAAGTAATGGGGCACAATTTTGTACTGCTTACTCAAGGTACAGAAATTCCAGCTTTTGCTAATCAAGCTGCCAGTGCTGCCGAAAATGATTATATACCCGAAAATACTGATGCAGTGATCGTGCACACTAAATTGCTGGGCGGTGGCCAGTCAGACACCATAGACTTTGACGCTCCTGAGCCCGGAACTTATGATTTTATCTGTAGTTTCCCCGGTCATTATGCGTTGATGAAAGGTAAATTTATTGTAGAGTAGGCCAAAAAACCTTCTTTATTGCAAATTTGGGCTGATTCCTGGGTAATTATTCTTGGTTTTAGCCCATTTTTTTTACATTTTAGTTGATATCCTTGAGACAATAAGCAAGAGCTCAAGCCTTAAAAGGGATTAAAAACAATGCCTTAAAATCACTGATGAAAAGCCATAACCACCTCTTCCCTTTACTTATTTTAACATGCACCTTTTTTACAGTTAGCTCCTGTAAACACAAGGCTAACAATGACACTTTGCAAATAACCAAATCGCAGGAAGCAAAATTTATAAAAAGAGAACTCAACCCCATAGAACGCTATGGCGAACTCCTCGTAGATGTACAAATGCAACGCATTTTTCCGGATGGAAAAACCTTTGTGGATTGTATTCCAAAGCTACCTACAGATAGTATTTTAAAAAAATACAGGGAACAAAAAGAAACTGACGCTTTTGATCTGAAGGAGTTTGTACTCACTTATTTTGAACTGCCCGACTCTCCTACCACCGATTTCGTGACTGATACAACACGAACCGCGGCAGAACATATAGACGCATTATGGCCCTACCTTACCCGCAATGCAGATGAGGTTGTTCCTGGCACCCGCATCGCCTTGCCCAATAAATACATTGTTCCCGGGGGGCGTTTCCGTGAGGTTTATTATTGGGATTCTTATTTTATACTCTTGGGGCTCAAGGAAGTTGGTAACGATAGCCTCATCGAGCATATCGTAGATAATTTTGCCTATCAGATAGAAAAATTTGGCTTTATACCCAATGGTAACCGTACCTATTACCTCAGTCGCTCGCAGCCTCCGTTTTTTGCTGAAATGGTGCAGTTATTGGCTTCTGTAAACGATGAAAAGGAAATCTATTTAAAATATAAGGAAGCCCTTGAGCATGAATATGATTTCTGGATGGAAGGCGCTCACTCGCTGCCTGCTGGCAACGCTGAAGAACGTGTGGTAAGAATGGATGATGGCAGTTTGCTCAACCGTTTTTATAGCGATACCAAAACCCCAAGGGCAGAAAGTTATTATGAAGATGTGACGACTGCGGAAGAAGTTCCCGATCGAGATCCAGAAGACGTTTACCTCAATATCTGCGCGGCCTGTGAAAGCGGTTGGGATTTCAGTAGCCGCTGGTTTACAGACCCCGAAAGCATCACGACCATAAAGACCACACGGATTATTCCGGCAGATCTCAACGCGTTATTATATAACATGGAAAAAACCTTGGCCAGAATGAGGACATTTGCCGGTGAAAATGAAGCAGCCGAAGCCATGGAAACTGCCGCAGAAAACCGTAAAAAAGCGGTTGACACCTATTTATGGGACGCAACCACCGGCGTTTATCAGGATTATGACCTCGACAAAGACACCTTCACTGGCGTACTTTCCCTTGCTACCGTTTATCCACTTTATTTTGGCCTGGCTTCCCAGAAACAGGCCGATGCAGTTTCAAAAATAATACAGGAAAAATTCTTGAATCCGGGCGGCCTTACCACTACCCTAAACGATAACAGCCAGCAGTGGGATTACCCTAATGGCTGGCCACCGTTACAATGGCTCGCCATTAGAGGTCTTGAGCGGTACGGCAAAACAGAACTTGCAAGCGCGGTAAAATCAAGATGGCTTGCCCTTAATGAAGATGTTTACAAAAATACCGGAAAAATGCTTGAAAAATATAATGTCGTAGATACCACTTTAGCGGCCGGCGGTGGTGAATATCCCAATCAAGATGGCTTTGGATGGACCAATGGGGTGTATCTTGACCTAAAAAAGAATTAATACCACTTCAATATTCATATGCTTCAAAAGCTTATCTAATTTGCTTTCTGTTAATCAAAAATGGCATTGAATAATTGGCGAAAAATCATTAATTATTGCTTTATCACCTCTTGAAATTGGGATGCATCATAAATTTTAAGGTTATTTACTTCCTTCTGTAAAAAAAATTTGAGGGTTATTGATAAGAAAGGCAACTTTAAAATCTAAAGGTTAATGCCGTACTATTTTAAAACATCCACTGGTGAATGAACAGCAGGCAAATTGCACAGACCGTTTCAAAATTCACTAGGAGCACCAATTTTTTAAAAGGCCTTCTACTCACTTCTGCTGCATTTAGCGCTATTGCGATCTGCACTTACTTATTTAATGTAACTGTAGGAAGTGGTGCCGCACTGGGTGTTTTACTGGTTTCAGCCAGTGACATTCCTGGTAATAGAAAACATCACCTCTATGGTATGGGAACCGCGCTTTTGCTCGCGCTGGTTAATTTCTTATGCATACACCTTTCCCTACAAGCAGGTTATATCATCATCCCTGTGTTGGCGATATTGGTTTTTTGCAATGCGATCATTGCTGTTTATGGGTTCAGGGCTTCGTTGGTATCTTTTGCAGGGCTTCTTGCACTTGTACTCAGTTTTGCCCATCCGCAAACAGGTGCCGTACTTTATCATAACCTGCTCTACATCTTTTTGGGTGGGCTGTGGTACATGCTCCTGGCTTCTATTTTCCGTAGTTATAGAACCCATAAATACAGTACAGAGCTCATACATACCTGTATGCACCATACTGCGGAATATTTAAAAGTGCGCGTTTCGCTTTACAAAGCACAAGATAGAAAAGCGGTTTTTGATAAGCTTTTAAGCCTTCAGCATACCATTACCACAGATCACGAAGATATTAGAAATGCAGTGATGACGCAGCGGCAACAATCTGGCGCAACAGGAGCTAAAAGAAAACAACTACTGCTGCTCATAGATCTAGTGGATATGCTGGAACTAGCCACCGCAAATCCCGTAGATTATGAAAAATACGACCAGAATGGAGAAGCTTACCAACACGTACTTCATGCATTTGCCAGTGTTATTGAAAAAGTTGCAGAACAACTTGAGCTTTTTTCACTAAAAAAACGTTCCGACAGAATTAGCAATGACAGCCCTTTAAACGAATCGCTTCAAAATGCTGCCACCGCCATAGAAACCTATAAAAAGGAACATGGCGTGCTGACCAACCCAAAAAACCTGCTCACCCTAAGAAATCTGTATGATTATACTGAAAAACAGGTGCAAAAGCTCATTTCTATAAAACGGGTTCTACGTGCAGAAGGGCTTGAAGACAGGTCTGTGCTAAAAAAGGAAGAGCAACATCAATTTCTCACCCATCAGGAATACGGCTGGAGTGTGCTTCGTGAAAACCTCTCGCTAGACTCACCTATCTTCAAGCACGCTATACGACTGGTGATCACTGTACTGACTGGTTATCTATTGGGATCTATTTTTTCCATTCAGAACGCATACTGGATCATATTAACCATAATTGTTATCATGCGTCCCGGTTATGTACTCACTAAAGACAGGTCAAAACAGCGTGCCATAGGAACGGTTATAGGTGGTGTCGTCGCCGTAGGCATCGTGTTGCTCACCCAAGACAAAATTATTTATGGGATACTCATTTTCATAAGCATGACACTTGCATTTAGCCTTGTTCAGCAAAATTATAAGACGGCAGCGGTTTTTATTACCCTGACGCTGGTTTTCGTTTATGCCCTTTTAACCCCAGATGCCCTGGGAGTTATTGAGTATAGGGTGATCGACACGCTCATAGGTGCCGCACTGGCCAGTATATCCAACTTTTTTCTTTGGCCGGCCTGGGAAAATCAAACCATTCGGCAACAGGTCATTGATTCCATTGATAGTTCGCAGGCTTATATCAAGCAAATTGGGAGTTTATATGAAAGTAATAAGCAATCACAAACCGTTTATAAACTTGCCCGAAAGAAAGCTTTTCTGAATATCGCCAACCTCCATGCAGGTTTTCAGCGGATGGCACAAGAACCTAAATCCCATCAAGTGAAAACAGCTGAGCTTTATGAGGTTGTGGTAAACAGCCATACCCTTCTTTCAGTAGCGGCATCATTAGGGACTTATATTCAAATTCATCATACCACACAAGCTTCGGTACATTTTAAGAACAGTATTGGTGCTATCAGTAATATGCTGCTCAATTCTAAAGTTCTTTTGCAGCAGGAGCAACCAGTAAATGAAAATAATGACCAATTATTTGCTAAAGCCAAACTCAAATTAAACGCTCATTACAAAGATTTGACCCAAGAGCGCAATAAGCAACGAGAAGAAGGAGTCGATGAGATTTATCCCGAGTTTAGGGAAAAAATGAAGGAAGCCCGTGTAATCATAGACCAACTTGATTATATGTACAGCGTATCCCAAAACCTGTTCAAGGCGTTAAAAAACTATCAAAATACCTGAAATAATCGCCTTTTTAAGCTGAAAATTGGGTTGTTTTAGAAGTTATCGGCCCTGACATAGGCATTGATTACGGCCTGCTCCCCGCTAATTCCTTCTATAGAATTACCGTGCTCCATACCTACAATGCCCTTAAAACCTTTATCATGAATGTATTTAAAAACATTTAGAAAGTTGATTTCTCCTGTTCCGGGCTCATTCCTGCCCGGATTATCACCCAATTGAAAGTACGCGATCTCATCCCAACACTGGCCAATATTGGGTATTAAATTACCTTCGGTTATCTGCTGGTGGTAAATATCAAATAATATTTTACAGGAAGGACTATCTACTGCTTTGCAAATAAGATAAGCCTGTGGTGACTCACGGAGAAACATGCCGGGATGGTTGTAAAAATTTAAAGGCTCTAAAACCATCGTGATCCCGTGTGGCTCAAGCAGTGCCGTAGCCTGTTTAAGGCTTTCTATGACGTGCGCGGTCTGGTATTCATTGCTTTGGGTTTGGTCTAAGAAACCAGGCACAACGGTCATCCACTTCGCATTAACCCTTTTTGCGACTTCAATAGAAGATTTTATATCGTTTAAAAATTCTTCTCGCAATTCTTCATTTCCACTGGTAAGATTGGGTGTGGTCCAATAAATTTTATGCGCCACAAAAACGCCCATTTCAATACCGGTTTTTTGCATGGTCTTAGCCATTTTTTCCTGTTCCTCTACGGGACGGTTACGCATCTCGTTATCTTCAAAAGCGGTAAAGCCCTGATCTGCCATAAAGTTCAATTGATCTATGAGATCTTTGCCAGCGCTGTTTTCAAACATGCCAATGTGAGGCGCATAATTAAGATTGAACGTGTGTTTTGCCGCCTCAAATTTTGAATTTTTAAGGGCAAAAGCCTGCGTTCCTCCTAACGCTAAAAAAGAGCCACTTAAGGCTCCTTTTTGCATAAAGTCTCTTCTTTTCATTTATAAAGACATTATTTTACCCCCACCGGCCTCTTCTAAGGAAACACATCCTTTATAGGCTCCGGGCACGGGATCGTACCAAAGCACATTTTCTCCTACGGGTTCACTGTTTTTCCAGGCCCACACGGCTTTATCGCGCACGACGTTCAGATAAGCATAAGAGTTTGCTTCTGTATCTATTTCTTCTTTTTCCGGCTTTTCGGGATCTTGTGTTGCCGATAGCCGTTCATCGTACTCGGCACGTTTCTCTTTTTCTGCACCTAGATATCGGGCTACCATTTTTTCAAATTCCTCTGGTTTGCCATCTACGATATCCTTATCAAACTCACTTTTAAAATTAATGGCAAAAGCATTGGCCTGTGCCTTAAAATTTGTGCGCTCACTGTCTTTGGCCACTTGATCCATATAGCTATCAATAAACTGGGCAATATTAAGATCGCTGGCACCAGGGGTATCATCTTTTGGGATGATTATATCGAGAACATGCTTAAGGGCATATCCATTACTGGCGGTAAGAAATACCGGCTGCCAGTCTGGATCGCTCTTACAGCTTTGCAATAAACTGAAAACTGAAGGAGCCACTACTACATAACCAGCTCCAAGTCCCAGGTTTTTTAATAAATCTCTTCTTTTCATCATTAAGAATTTTTCTCGTTTTTAAAATGCTCTGCCGCGTGATTTGCCGCCCGTGCCGTCATCGCCATATAGGTAAGCGACGGATTTACACAGCTTGCAGAGGTCATAAAAGAACCATCTGTCACATACACATTAGGCACAGCATGCACCTGGTTATTGCCATTGAGTACAGAGGTTTTGGGATCACGTCCCATACGTGCGGAACCCATCTCATGAATACCCAGTCCGGGAGCACCGGGATCGTCCATGGGTTTCACGTCTTCAAAACCTGCTTGTTGAAGCATTTCCATTGCTTGGGCAACCATATCCTTACGCATCTCCCATTCATTTTCTTTCCATTCAGCATCAAAAGTTACGGTAGGCAAGCCCCATTTGTCGAGCTTATCATAATCCAGTTCCATTTTGTTTTCATGATAGGGAAGGCATTCACCAAAGCCCATAAGTCCCATTTGCCATTTTCCAGGCTCAGAAATAGCCTTCTTAAAATCTGAACCATAGGATGCCTCTGCAACCGCTTCAGACCAGTCACCGCGGCTGGCACCTCCTTGATAGCCGTAACCTCGTTTAAAGGATGACTGATCAGATTCTCCCCCCACATTTCTAAACCTTGGGATATATATCCCATTTGCGCGGCGTCCTTTGTAATATTTATCTTCAAAACCATCATAACTTGCGGTTGCACCAGCCTTAAAATGATGATCCATAATGTTGTGGCCTAACTCGCCACTATCATTCCCCATTCCGTTAGGAAAACGGTCTGATTTAGATTGCATTAATATCGACGCAGAAGCAATAGATGAGGCACATAAGAAAATTACGTTAGCCTTAAACTCCATTTTTTCGTTAGTCTCGGCATCTATTACTTTAACGCCGGTGGCTTTTTGGCTTTTTTCGTCATAAATCACTTCGCTCACAATGCTGAAGGGCCTCAAAGTCATATTGCCGGTACGTTCTGCAGCTGGCAGTGTTGACGAATTACTACTAAAATAAGCTCCAAATGGACACCCGCGCATACAACGGTTTCTATACTGGCAGGCAGACCTGCCCTCATAGGTTTTATCACCCGTTATATGTGCGACGCGACCTATTGAAAGTAACCGGTCTTTATAGTTCTGGGCGATATTTTGTTTGAGGTGATCCTCTACGCAATTCAATTCCATAGGAGGTCCAAAATGGCCATCTGGCAATTGTGGAAGCCCTAGCTTTTCACCACTTACCCCTATATATTCTTCTACTTTATCATACCACGGCGAGATATCACTATAGCGAATGGGCCAGTCTACTGCAACGCCTTCCTTTTCATTGGCCTCAAAATCAAAATCACTTAAGCGATAACTCTGGCGGCCCCACATAAGCGATCTTCCACCCACGTGATAACCACGCATCCAGTCAAAACGCTTGGTCTCATTATAGGGATGTTCCAGGTCATTTACAAAAAAATGGTTGTGTGCGGCATTTGTGGTATATCCCGTACGGCCCTGTTTTAATTGCTTCTTGGCCTCTTCACGCGGCAACTGACCTTTAAATTCAAAATCCCAAGGATCCATGTTCATGGTGGGATAATCCTTAATATGGCGCACCATGCGACCCCGTTCCAGAACAAGGGTCTTAAAACCCTGTTCACATAATTCTTTTGCAGCCCAGCCACCGCTTATTCCTGTACCTACAACGATAGCGTCGTACATTTCTTCTGGTCTTGTTTTACTCAAAATTTATTAGGTATTTGAAAATTTTTGATAAATAATGGTATCAAATATATAAATTAAAGTTATTTTTTTGGCGGATTCATAAAACTATAATTGAAAAAATGCATAGTTTTAACACCCACACAGAAGTGATTGTTCAGAAGAAACTAATAAATCGATTTAATACATGAAAAAACAAGTGATCTTTCTCGCCCTTTTCACGGCGTTTTTTATTTCCTGCAAAGAAAAAACCAATAAGCAGGAAACTACAACGACAGTAGATTCCACCGAAACACAGAAACCCTTTTTTAAAATATCATTGGCAGAATGGTCACTGCACGGCCCCATTATGGAAGGAGAAATGAATCCAATGGATTTTGCACAAAAAGCCAGCGAAATGGGTTTTGAGGGTATAGAATACGTTAGCCAACTCTATACTAAAAAATTGAAAAATTACCCAGACCAGAGCACCGCAATGGACTCTCTAGTACAGGCCTTAAAAGCAAAAAGTGAACAGTATAACATAAAAAATGTTCTTATAATGGTCGATAATGAAGGGGATCTCGCCTCTTCAGATAACAATGTGCGTAATGAAGCGGTAGAAAATCATAAAAAATGGGTAGATGCCGCTGCAACTTTGGGCTGTCACGCAGTACGTGTAAATCTTAAAGGTGCCAAAGAGGAAGAGGATTGGAAACAGGCTTCTATAGACGGTTTGACAAAACTCGCAGATTACGCTGCCCAAAAAGACATTGAGGTACTCGTGGAAAATCACGGAGGTTTTTCTTCAAACGCGGTGCTGCTTATGGACGTTATGAACCGTGTAGATCTTGATAATTGCGGCACCTTGCCAGATTTTGGCAACTTCTGCATAGAACGCAGCGATGAGGGCTGTGCTAAAGAATATCCACGTTATGAAGGTATAGAACAAATGATGCCCAAAGCTATGGCTGTAAGTGCAAAATCCTATGCCTTTAATGATGCCGGCGAAGAAACTATGATGGATTATACGAAGATTATGCAAACCGTTAAAGATGCGGGGTACACCGGTTTTGTAGGTATAGAATACGAGGGCGATAAACTTACCCCAGAAGAAGGCATAGACCGCACCAGAGAATTATTATTGAATACCGCTCAAAAATTAAACTAAATATTTATGAAATTTCTTACACGCTCCCAACTCTCAATCATGTTCTTCCTGGAATTTTTTATCTGGGGTGGCTGGTTTGTAACCCTGGGCACCTTTATGGGTCAAAACCTCAATGCTTCAGATGTGGAAATAGGAGCCGCATTTTCAACACAATCCTGGGGCGCTATTGTCGCCCCATTTATAATAGGTCTTATTGCTGATCGCTATTTTAATGCGGAACGTATTCTTGGGGTACTTCATCTTATAGGTGCCGTACTCATGTATCAAATGGCCTATACGGAAGATGTTACCGTATTTTATCCCTACGTGCTGGGCTATATGATTGCCTTTATGCCCACATTGGCTTTGGTAAATTCCATAGCGTTTAGACAACTTAAAGACCCTGCAAAAGAGTTCTCGTTCATCAGGGTTTTTGGTACCATCGGGTGGATTATCGCTGGCCTTGTAATAAGTCTCGTATTTGCTTGGGACAGTAAAATAGGCATCGCAGATGGTATGCTTAAAAACACCTTTTTAATGTGCGCCATAGCTTCTGCAGTACTTGGTATTTTCAGTTTCACACTACCTAAAACACCTCCCGTTGTGCAAAAAGGCGAGAAAGCAGGCATCCGTGAGATTCTGGGTCTTGACGCACTGGCCTTGCTCAAAGACCGTAATTTTCTGGTTTTTTTCCTCGCCTCTGTCCTTATTTGTATCCCGCTGGCGTTTTATTATCAGAATTTGAGTCCGTACCTTACCGAGATCGGCGTTGAGAATTCTACTGCAAAGGCCTCCATCGGTCAGGTATCCGAAGTGCTTTTTATGCTTTTATTACCCCTTTTCTTTAAAAAATTTGGTGTAAAATATACCTTGATCATCGGGATGGCGGCATGGGCGATACGTTATTTACTTTTCGCCTATGGCAATGCAGATGATCTCGTCTTTATGATCCTGATAGGTATCGCACTCCACGGCCTTTGTTATGATTTCTTCTTTGTTTCCGGTCAAATTTACACGGACAGCAAAGCTGGGTCAAAATTTAAAAGTTCTGCACAGGGACTCATTACACTCGCGACTTATGGTGTGGGCATGCTCATAGGCTTTAAGGTTGCCGGCGCAATTACCGAAAGTAACCTTATTAGTGACGGCGTGCACGACTGGAATAGCATCTGGAACTTTCCCGTGATTTTTGCTGCGGTGGTTATGGTTCTTTTTCTTATCTTTTTCAAAAATGAGCGCATAAAACCTAAAGATTTAGAAAAAATATAACCAGATTCACGCTCAACAACTAAAACATCCAAACTAAAACCAAAGCATGAAAAAATTAAAAATGGGAATGATAGGCGGCGGCCAGGGTTCCTTCATAGGCGATGTACATAGAAAAGCAGCAAGTATAGACGGCATGATAGACCTCGTCTGCGGCGCCTTTAGCAGCAATGCCGAACGTAGTATCGCTTCCGCGAAAGCGCTAGGAATATCAGAAAAACGCGCCTATAAAAATTTTGAGGAAATGATAGAAAAGGAAGCAGCCATGCCCGAAGAGGAGCGCATGGACATCGTTTCTATCGTGACCCCAAATCACATGCACTTCCCCCCGGCAAAACTAGCGCTGGAAAAAGGCTTTCATGTGATCTGCGACAAGCCCATGACCCTCACTTTAGAAGAAGCAAAAGAACTTCAGAAAATTGTTAAAAAAACAGGCAAAGTATTTGGGCTTACACACACCTATACCGGTTATCCCATGGTAAAACAAGCCCGTGAGATGGTCAATAAAGGTGATCTGGGTGAAATACGTAAAGTAAATGTACACTACCTACAGGGCTGGATGGCGACTGCGGTTGAGAATGGCGACAATAAGCAAGCATCATGGCGCGTAGATCCTAAAAAATCGGGTATAGGCGGCGCATTGGGCGATATAGGAACACACGCTGAAAACCTGGTGGAATATGTTACAGGAATTGAGATTGATGAAATTGCCGCAGATTTAAGCACCTTTGGCCAAGGCCGTGTATTAGATGATGACGGCAACATTTTGCTTCGTCTTAAAAACGGCGCTAAAGGCACCATGAGCATCTCACAGATTGCTGCTGGGGAGGAAAACGACCTGAGCATTCGCGTTTATGGAACTAAAGGAAGTTTCGAGTGGCATCAGGAAAATCCTAACGAACTCACCGTGCGCATGCTCGAAGAGCCCAAGAAAATATACACGCCCGGTGGAAACGGCACCTATCCAGCTTCAGCAGATTATACCCGGATCCCACCGGGACATCCAGAAGGATATCTCGAAGCATTTGCTACCCTTTACCGCAGTTTTGCCAAAGAGGTAAATCAGGTGAAAAAGGGTGAAAAACAGTCCGAAATACTCGATTTTCCGACCGTTGCAGATGGTTTACGCGGCATGCAGTTTATTTATGCTGCTGTTGACTCAGGCAAGAAAAACGCGGCTTGGGTATCTTTAAAATAGTTTTAAGGATATTTTGGCTCAAAAACTGTACTTTCAAAAATATTATCAATAAAAAAATATATTCAGCATGAAAACCATTCAAGGCCCAGCGGTATTCCTCGCACAGTTTATGGATGAAAAACCGCCATTTAATTCGCTGGAAGGCTTGTGCAAATGGGCAAGCGACTTGGGATACAAAGGGATACAAATTCCCACTTGGGAAACGCGCCTTATAGACCTCAAAAAAGCAGCAGAAAGCAAGACATACGCAGATGAACTTAAAGGTAAAGTACAGAGCTATGGCCTTGAGATCACAGAACTGTGCTCCCATTTACAAGGGCAGCTTGTGGCCGTGCATCCCGCTTATGATTTAATGTTTGACAATTTTGCTCCAGACGCCTATAAAAACAACCCGAAAAAACGCACCGAATGGGCCGTAAATCAGCTCAAATATTCGGCGCAAGCGAGTAGAAATTTGGGCATTGATGTACACGGAACGTTCAGCGGGGCCTTGTTATGGCACACCTGGCACCCTTGGCCCCAGCGGCCACCTGGGCTTGTGGAAATGGGTTTTGAAGAACTTGCCAAGCGCTGGAAACCCATCCTGGATGTTTTTGAAGATCAAGGTGTTGATCTTTGCTATGAAGTGCATCCCGGGGAAGATGTACATGATGGTGTGACTTTTGAACGCTTCCGCGAAGCGACCGGAAACCACAAGCGCGTAAATATCCTCTACGATCCCAGCCATTTTGTGCTACAGCAGCTCGATTATGTAGAATATATAGACCATTATCACGAGTTTATCAAAATGTTTCACGTCAAGGATGCCGAGTTTAATCCTACTGGGAAAAAAGGAGCTTTTGGCGGCTATGGCGACTGGAGGGATCGTGCCGGCAGATATAGAAGTCTCGGAGACGGGCAAGTGGATTTCAAAACAATTTTTTCCAAATTGACCGAATATAGTTGCGATGTCTGGGCAGTGATGGAATGGGAATGCTGTATAAAATCCCCAGAACAGGGTGCCCGAGAAGGAGCCCCCTTTATTTCAAAACATATCATTGAGGCGACTGAAAAAGCTTTTGATGATTTCGCGGGAGCGGAAATAAACGAAGATAGACTTAAAAAAATATTAGGAATTTAAATTCAACCAACCATGAGATATACAATAGCCGCTTGCGCCCTGGCCACAATGAGCCTTTTAAGCTGTAAAGACAACAAAAACAAAGAGGAGGATAATGCCTCTATGAACGAGCCCTCTGCAATGGAAGACACCAATACAGTGAGCAGCGATCAAGAAGATTGGACCGTTCTTTTTGATGGAAAAAACATGGACGGCTGGCATGCCTACAATGGCGATACACCTACCCACTGGGCGATAGAAGACAATGCTCTTGTACTTACCCCAGCTGAAGATGGCTCTGGATCAGAAAATTTAGTTACGGACAAAGAATACACTGATTTTGTTCTTTCCCTGGATTGGAAAATTTCTGAAGGCGGCAACAGCGGAGTGATCTGGGCGGTGGAGGAAAACAAAGAATACAATGAGCCCTATGTAACCGGTCCCGAAATACAAGTGCTGGATAATGAGCGGCATCCCGATGCAAAAGCCGGCACCACCCATCAAGCAGGAGCACTTTATGATATGGTACCCCCTAGTGAAAAAGTAGTGAATCCAGCAGGTGAATGGAACACCATGACCTTTACCATAGACCACAAAAAAAATATGGGCAACGTCACGCTTAACGGGACGTCAATCGTAGATTTTCCGGTCAAAGGTGAAAAATGGCAAGAAATGGTATCCAAATCTAAATTTGCTGATTGGGAACATTTTGCAAAGTCGGAAACAGGAAAAATTGCTCTTCAAGACCATCATCATAAGGTTTCTTTCAGAAATATCAAGATCAAAGAATTGTAATTTATAAGCTTTAATCTGCCCGATTATATACGCTATTAAAGCCTCATTTAATCGGGATAGGAAAATTATAAGGTTCAAAAAACCATTAAAACTACCAAAAATCCCGTTTTTAGCGGGATTTTTCTTTGTAATTACTCTTCTTTTTCAATTCTCAAAAGCCATATTTTATTTAGATCTCTATGCCTCCTATAAATTCGTGAGGGCATAGGCCAAATGCACTTCATAACTTTCCTTATATTTGCCCCTTAATTAAGCCTATGATAAAGTCAATGACCGGCTATGGGAAATCCATTTCCCAATTGCCCTCAAAAAAAATTACCATTGAGGTAAAATCACTGAACAGTAAAAACCTCGACCTCAATGCACGTATACCTTCCTTTTACCGCGAAAAAGAGCTTGAAATGCGCAATATCGTCGCAAAATCCCTGGAACGAGGTAAAGTAGATCTTAGCCTTTATGTGGAATTAAACGGGGAAAATACCAATACTTCTATAAATGAAGCGGTGGTCAAGCAGTATATGAAGCAGCTCGCCAAGGTGGTTAATACCACAGAGGTCAATAGCATTGAATTCCTTAAAATGGCCATGCGTTTTCCCGATACCCTTAATACAGAACGGGACGATATTGATGAGGAAGAGTACGATGCCATTCTTAACGGGCTGGAAGATGCGCTGCAACTGATCAACAAATATCGCATTGATGAAGGCAGTGCCCTAAAAGAAGATTTTGAACTTCGCGTTAAAAATATAGGCGACTACCTCAAAGAAGTAGAAACCATAGACCCCGAACGCATGGAGGGGGTTAGAGAGCGGCTCATAAAGAACGTAAGTGACCTAAAAACAGAGGTAGATGAAAATCGCTTTGAGCAGGAGTTGACCTATTACCTTGAAAAATATGATATTACCGAAGAAAAAGTACGGCTGGCCAACCACCTGGAATATTTTACAAAATCACTTGATTCTGTTGAGTCAAACGGTAAAAAATTAGCCTTTATCGGTCAGGAGATAGGCCGTGAGATCAATACTATTGGTTCAAAATCTAATTATGCCCCCATGCAGCAGATCGTGGTGCGCATGAAAGATGAACTGGAGAAAATCAAAGAGCAACTTTTAAACGTACTTTAATGCAAGAAGGAAAGCTCATCGTATTTTCAGCTCCTTCAGGAAGCGGAAAAACCACCATTGTACGCCATTTATTGGCAAAAAAGGAGCTAAAATTAGACTTTAGTATTTCCGCCGCCTCGCGCGAGCCACGTCCGAACGAGAAAGATGGAGTTGACTATTATTTCTTGGATCTGAAAGAATTTAAACGGCGTATCAAAGCTGATGAATTTCTGGAATGGGAAGAGGTATATCGCGATAATTTCTACGGAACCTTAAAAAGCGAAGTAGAGCGCATTTGGAAAAGTGGTAAGAACGTGATTTTTGATATTGATGTGGTAGGTGGGCTGGATATTAAGAAAATATATCCTGAGCGTACCCTGGCTGTTTTTGTAAAACCCCCTAGTATTGAAGAATTAAAGATCAGGCTCAAAAAAAGAAAGACCGAAAGTGATGAGCGCATAAACATGCGCGTGGCCAAAGCAAGTATAGAACTTGCCACCGCCCCTCAGTTTGACCACGTTATCCTCAACAATAAATTACAGGAAGCCCTCAATGAAGCTTCTATATTGGTAGCAGATTTTGTGGGCGCAAGCGATAATAAGGCCTAGAACATATATCATGAAAATAGGGCTCTATTTTGGTACTTTTAACCCCATTCACATTGGTCATCTTATTATAGCAAATCACATTGCAGAATATAGCGGGCTTGATAAAGTGTGGCTCATTATCACGCCGCATAACCCTTTTAAGAAAAAAAGCAGCCTGCTAGACAATCATCACCGCCATCAGCTGGTGCTTGAAGCCTTAGAAGGTTATCCCAAACTGGAGGCCAGCACGATAGAATTTAACCTACCCCAGCCCAATTATACCGTAAACACGCTCATACATTTACAGGAAAAATATCTGGAGTATCAATTCTGCCCTATTATGGGCGAGGATAATCTCAAAAGCCTGCATAAATGGAAAAACCATGAAGTCATCCTGCAAAATCATGAGATTTATGTCTATCCCAGAATTTCTGAAGGTACGGTATCAGAGCAGTTTAAAGAGCATGCAAAAATACACGTGATTGAGGCCCCTGTAGTTGAAATATCTTCTACGTTTATAAGAAAAGCGATTGCTTCCGGTAAAAATTGCAGGCCTCTCCTTCCTGAAAAAGTCTGGAAGTATATTGACGAAATGCACTTTTATAAATAAGTAGGTATCATCATCCTATCCTTAAAATTTTCTTACTTTACTTATAACTTTCATTTGGATTAATTTTTTTCTAACAATTCCAAGAGAAGTAATTTAGTATCAATTCTAGAAGTTGGATAAGAGGAGTGAGAATTAATTTCCTCTTTTTATTTCACTTCTTTTTCTATTGCCAGAATTACGTTTTGATAGTCGCAAGCTGTATTATCATCGTATTTCAAAAAGAAGATACGTTCTACTGTATATTCCTTAAAATTTTGGAATTTTCTCAAAAAAACATTTCCGGTTTCCTTAAAATGGATAACTTTAACTTAACATTATCCAAACTTCAACATTTTTTAAGGTATGAAAAAGCAACTACTCCTGCTGGTCTTGCTATTATTAGCACCTCTTTGCAATCTTCTGGCCCAGCAAAAAACAATTCAAGGAAAAGTAACGGCATCATCAGACAACACCCCTCTTCCTGGAGTTAACATCTTGGAAAAAGGAACAAATAATGGTGCGGTTTCTGATTTTGACGGTAATTATACCTTAGAAGTTCAAGAAGGGGCTACTCTTGTATTCTCCTCCATAGGTTTTGAAAAAAAAGAAATCACCGTTAATGGAAGGACGACCCTGAATACTGCAATGGTTGAAACCACAGAAGGGCTCGATGAAGTTGTGGTGACCTCTTTTGGTATCGAGCAGGAAAAAAAGGCTTTGGGATACGCGGTACAAGAAATAAATGCGGAAGAAATCACCAAAACCAAGCAACCAAATGTGGTAAGCGCCTTACAAGGCAAGGTTGCCGGTGTTCAAATTACTAACTCTGGTGGGGCCCCGGGACAAAGCGCGAGAATCATTATTAGAGGGATTAATTCACTAGACCCCAATGCAGACAATCAACCTCTTTTTGTGGTAGATGGGGTACCCATAGATAATTCGACCACAGAATCTGTAGGTACGCCCAGGGGGCTATCAAACAGGGCAGCAGATATCAACCCAAATGATATAGAATCTATGAACGTCTTAAAAGGTGCCGCGGCAACTGCCCTGTATGGGGTAAGGGCTGCTAATGGCGCGGTGATCATTACTACTAAAAAAGGTAAGGCGGGGCAGGTGAGGATAAATATAAATAGTTCTGTAGGTTTTGATGAAATTAATCAATATCCAGAATTTCAGGAAGTATATGGCCAGGGATTTTCAGGAGTATATGACCCCAATTCTTTTTGGCCCAACTGGGGTCCTTCCATCGATGAAATTCAAGAAATTGACCCCAGCGCCCGTTTTTATAATATTTGGAGGGATGCATTTAGAACAGGAGTGCAAACCGATAATTCCATCAGCGTTTCTGGCGGAAATGAAACAACAACCTTCTATGGTTCTCTGGGCAGGCTGAAGCATGAAGGGATCATCCCTTTTAGTGACTGGGGACGCATTTCAGCCAAATTGAACGGACAGGTAAAGCTCAGTGATAAATTCACCTTTTCAGCAAATATAAATTATACCGTATCAGGGGGTAACCGCGTGCCCCACGACAGGTTTATGGAACGTATGGTCTACTGGACGCCCAATGCAGATATTACAGATTACATTAATGAAGATGGCACCATGCGCAGCGTAGGGACCAACACCAATCCCATTTATGACGCCCGGTTCAGCACCTATAAAGATGAGGTAAACCGTACCATTGGGAATGTACGCTTTACCTACAGTCCTGTAAAATGGTTGGATATAAATTATTTGTTAGGAACAGATTATTACAGCGATAAACGCACCGAAATTACGCCAGGGCCTTTAGGAATAGATGGAGAAAATGCCTTAGACTCACAGGGGTTTATTAGAGAAACCCGGATAAACAGCAGGGATATCAATTCTAACTTCTACCTGACCTTTAAAAATACGTGGAGTGACAAATTAAGTTCCACGCTACGTGTGGGAAATGATGTTTTTCAGAGGGATTACGAGCAGGTATCTGCCTTAGGCGAAGATTTTGTGATCCCCCGCTTTTATGATCTGAGTTACACAAGCCAGATTTCTAACTCACAGGACAAGCGTAAAAGAAGGCTTGTAGGCTTTTATGGTGATCTGCTGGTAGATTATGACGAGATGGTTTTCTTAAACCTTACCGCGCGCAATGATTTTACCTCTACCCTGCCCATTGGCAACAACTCTTTCTTTTATCCTTCGGCAAACCTGGGCTTTATATTTACTCAAGCCTTTGACATGCCAGACTTTTTTACTTTTGGTAAAGTAAGAGCGTCAATTGCGCAGGTAGGTAAGGATACAGACCCTTATCAAATAGGCCAGACCTATACGTCTTCAGAAATTTATCCCTTGGGAGGGCAAGTCGGTTTTTCCCGTTTTAGTCAGTTTGGTGATCTTCAACTTATCCCTGAAAAGACAACGTCTATTGAATTTGGTACCGATCTACGCTTTTTTGAAAACAGACTGGGTTTAGACCTGACCTATTATAAATCAAACAGTAAAGACCAGATCATCCCCGTACCTGTTTCTAACGCGGTAGGTTTTTCAACGTTTGTAACCAATGCGGGAGAAATCGAAAACCAAGGTGTAGAAGCCATTTTAAGGGCCACACCTATTAAAAATGAAAATTTCAGGTGGGACATCACCTTTAACGCTTCCTATAACAAAAATGAGGTTAAAAATATTCGTGAAGGCATTGATGAAATTGAAGTAGGTACCCAATATGGTTATGCAGGAAGTACCGTAAGTTTACGATTAATAGAAGGAGAGGCCTATGGCAATATCTTTGGCAGCAGTTATGAACGTGCAGGAGCAGACCCTAACAGTATATTCCTAAACAGTGATTTACCGCAGGTAATAGACGCCAATGGGTTTCCCATTCGCAACGGTGATCAACTGGTTTTAGGTAATGTCACTCCAAAATGGATAGGCGGTCTAAACAACGAATTTACCTATAAAGGTTTTGACTTGTCCTTTTTAATCGATTTTAGGGCCGGCGTAGACCAGTACAATCAGTATGATAACTTCTTCTCTGCTTTTGGGATAGCAAAATACACCCTTAACCGTAATGAAACAATAGTGTTTGACGGTGTTCTGGAAGATGGAAGCCCTAATACACAACCCGTATTTTTGGGTCAAGGTGTAGGTCCTGACGGAAGGGATTATGGTGCCGGGTACTATAGAAACAATTACAGGACAGTAAGTGAAAACTTTATTCACGACGCCTCTTTTATTAAGTTGCGCAATATCTCTCTGGGTTATAATTTTCAGGAGAAGGTACTTGAAAAGCTCCCTTTCAGTTCCGTGAGGCTTTCAGTAGCTGCAAACAACATTATATTGTACACCCCTTGGGATGGTTTTGACCCAGAATCCTTCAGTGCAGGCGCCAGTGGCAATGCAACAGGTCTTACAGGCCTGGGATATCCCGGTGTTCAAAGCTATTACTTTACCCTTAACATAGGTCTTTAAAAAAAATCCTTATGAATTTATACAAACAACTTCGCAATCTGCTTTTTATAGGATGTATCGCATTTATAGGCTGCGATGACTACCTGGATATTAATGAAAACCCAAACAATCCTTCAGAGGCTCCTCTTGCCGGCCTGATGACCAATTCAACTTTTGAAAGTGCTCAGAATACGTTCAGAATGGCCAGCATTTCAACCAATTATGTGCAATACATAGCTTCACCGAATGCGGGTAGTTCTTCCGATATTATGGATCCCGTAGATTATAGCACCACGTGGTCAAATATGTACAATGTAATGACAGACCTATCTGACCTTGTGGCCCAAGCAGAATCCAGTGGTGCAAATCATTACCAAGGCGCCGCCCAGATCATGCTAGCTTATAACCTTGCCCTCACCGTGGACGCTTGGGGTGATATTCCTTTTAGTGAAGGTTTCAGTTTTGGCACGTTGACCCCAGCTTACGATGATGATGCGGCATTATATGATGAGATTCTTAGTCTTCTGGACCTGGGGATCCAGAATCTCAGCCAACCTACAGACTTCTCTATAGGCCAAGATGATTTTATCTATAATGGCGATCCCGCGCAATGGGTGAAATTGGGATATATGTTAAAAGCACGCTATTTTAACCATTATAGCAAAACGGATTCGTATGACCCAAACGCGGTGCTTGCAGCGCTTGAAAACGGCTTTGAAAGCAATGCCGATGATGCCAAAGTCACTTATTTTGAAGAAGAGTTCAACCCTTGGGCCAGCGTAGCCAGAAGCAATGCCAATTTGATTCTGGGCGGCTGGATCTCAGAACAGTTCGTTCAGGCGCTTGATGGTACCACCTTTGGCGTGGTTGACCCCAGGCTTCCCACCATGATAAGTACTACCGATGACGGTGATTATGTGGGAACCGAAAATGGTGCAGGAAGGGGTAATGCACCTGAAGCGGGTGCCCGCTCTGTGTTAGAACTTGGCGATTATTATTCTTCAGACCTATCACCAGTACTCATCGCAACATATGCCGAGCAAAAATTCATTGAAGCCGAAGCCTCTTTTGAAACAGATAAAAGCAGGTCTTACAACGCGTATCTTGCCGGAATTGAAGCAAATATGCAAAAACTAGGTATTGCGCAGCAAGAAATAAGCACGTATTTATCAAATGAAGTAGTAAGCATGGGTCTGGATGCATTCACAAAAGATGCCATTTTTAAAGAAAAATGGGTTGCGCTCTTCTTAAATCCAGAAACTTGGGTTGATGCCAGAAGACATGACTATCAGTATGAAGATTTCACCCTCCCGGCCAACATAAACCCGCAACTGAACAGCCAATTTATTAGAAGGTTGGTCTATCCTAATTCTGAAGTAAGCCGTAACGGAAGAAATGTACCCGATGTAACACTTCTTGACCAGATTTTCTGGGATGAATAACTAAAACCTGGTTGATCTCGTGGTTTTAAAGACTCATGATAAACCTTTCTTAAAATCCCTGAATATTTCAGATGATTTTGCGGAGGGTTTTTTTGAATGTGCGCTTATTATTTCATTTGCGACTTTACTTGCATCCTAGGTCATTTTTTCAAAGAATTGTTTTAATAAATTACTTACACAACTCAATAGAAAGAGAATAAGTTTTATACGTTTAAATCCAACTAATAGATTTTATTCTCCAATACTCTGTATAGAAATTGAAAAAATGTTCCCCATTATCACTTCGTGAAACTATCTGCTGATAAAGGAAAGTTTGCCCATGGTAATTGATTTTCAATCAGCACCTTCATTTCCAAATAGTTAAAAAGATCAACATCCCTATAAAAGAATTATCTTTAGATGTTAACTCGTTAATCGAATAGGGTATTAATGGATAAAGAAAAGGAAATAGCGCTCTTTGAAAAATTGCAGCAGGGCGATGAGCCGGCCTTTAAAAAAGTCTATGAGGATAACCACGAAAAATTCATCCATTTTGCACGTAAATATGGTCTTGAGCAAGCAGAGGCTGTAGATGTTTATCAAGACACCTACATTGCCTTTTATCAAAATATCATGACCGGTAAACTCACAGAACTCACCAGTGCGCTGGGCACTTATTTATTTGGAATAGGGAAATTTTTGATATTAAAGTATTTGAAAAAAAAGAAAAAAAAAGTACATGCTGATCACATTTTGGAGACTGTTTCGGAAGAACCGGTTTCCCTTGACAAACTTGATCTAAACAATGAAAACCTCACGGAAGAGCAACAATTGCTGAAAAACCATTTTAAAATGCTGGGAGAGCAGTGCCAAAAACTTCTTATCCTTTTCTACTACCGCGGCTTTTCGATCAAAGAAATCATAGCAAGCGAGGGATACCGCAATGAGAATGTGGTAAAAAGCCAGAAATCCCGATGCCTGAAAACCCTAAAAGAGCGAATACACAAACCCCAATAAAATGAAAGTCAAAGAATTGCTAGATAAATATTTCTTAAAGACGCTCAGCGAAGAAGAACTCCTCCTATTTGAAGAACGTTTGCAGAACGATCCTGATTTTAAGGCCGAACTTGAATTTCAAGAAAACCTGCGTACATCTATAAAAGATGTAGAACGGGATACTCTCAAATCAAAGTTGAACAGTTTTGAACAGGAACGTATGACACGGCCCACACGCTCTTGGCAGAAATGGGCCATAGCCGCCAGTATCGCTCTTATCATTGGCGTTGCCGGACTGGGCCTTTATTTTAGCAATCAGCCTAACCTGCAAAAAATTTATGCCGCAAATTACGAGGCCTACCCCAATACAGAATTTAATATTACCCGCGGTCATGAACCTGTTTCCAAAGAACGGGAAGCGTTTATGGCTTATGAGCAGACCCGTTATCAAACCGCGATCCCGCTTTTTAAGCAACTGCTTGCAACAAATCAAAACACCGTATTTTCCTTTTATCTGGCACAATCATTCCTTGGAAACAACTCCCCAAAACAAGCCCAGGTCATTTTTGAGCAAACTGCAAAAGAAAACGCTGAATTTTCGGCAGAATCCCAGTGGTACGCAGCACTTTGTGCATTAAAATTAGAACAAACCGAAGACGCGAAGCGCCTACTTAAAACACTCATCTCAAACAAGGGATACAAAAAAGAACAAGCCCAGGCCATTTTAGCAAAACTGGAATGAATTACAAAGCGATGATTTACAGTGCTTAATTTCCATTTTTCTGAAAAATCTGATCCAGAAATAAAGAGTTGCACGTCCTGTTACTTGAGATTTTTTCCCGCAGGTATTAGGAATGGAAAAATCTCTCTTTTTCTATTGAAAATCAACGCACAAAGGGTTAAAATCAGGGCAGTTAAACCAAAAATAAGCCAGAAATTATAAGGAGTCGTAAGGGGGGCCACATTACCACTCACAACAAAAGCAGACCAATAGTAGGGATGCGCTAGTTTATCTTCTTTATGTGCCTTTAAGAAAGTGAGTTTGGCCTCACGCAGCGCTTCATTTTTAGGCATTCCATCGGCAAGATTGCCATAAAATTGGGTCATAATTGCCGTCGTGCTTTGATCATTATTGCTCCAGAGCGTATTCACCAGACTTTTAGCACCCGAATAATAGAACGCGCGGGCAAGGCTTATAAAACCCTCACCGCGTTTTAACTCGCCCAGCCCGGTATCACACGCGCTTAAAGTCACAAGATCTGCCGGAATGTGCATTGTGTATAAGTCTCTGGTATAAAGCAGGAAATCCTTACCGGATAAAGGAGAAAAGGCAAGATAGGAATTTTCTGGGCTCTGGTTATCTACCACGGCATGGGTCGCCAGATGAATGATGCCATGAGTTGCACATTGATCTTTAAAGTTTTCCAGTGTTGCGCTTGTTCCCGTAAAAGAAGTGCCGGAAAAATAATTAACTATGCCATCTACCTCCTTCTTTGAATTAGGAAGCGGGAGGAGCGCGGCAGCTTGAGCCTTTGGATTACCCAGGGCACTATTAAATTCCGGAGCAAAGGCTAATATAGATTGGTTGAACTGTTCTTGCTTGTTTAATTGTGACAACAACGTTGCCGAACTGGCATAACTTACAGGCATTTTTTCAATCAGGTAGGTCACTTTATCAGCCGCGATATTCATACCGCCAAAGGGCAGGTAGTTTAAAGGGCCATCGGCAAGAATAGTTATCTGCTTAATTTTTTCTCCTGAAATTAAGGGCTTTAACAGGCGCATGTACAATCTAAAACTGATTTTAGCAAGAGCCTGATTATCACTTTTTGGATCGTGAAGCAGCTGTACTGTATGGTTTATATGATTTTCCAGGTAGGCATCCAGCTTGATTTGTTCAAACTTTACGTTATCGTTTTTTATGGCAAGCGCATAGATGGCATGACTACCGTAAAAATAGGAAAGCAGCAGTTCACCGTCTTTAAGTTTTTCCTGCACTTCTTGCAGCGTGATTACCCGGGTATCGTGGCGCAGGTTATAATATGCTGGATAATCATGTTCATAGGCTTCTATGAGGTTTCTGTATTCCCTTTTTAGATTGAAAAGCGCATCATCTAGAGCTACATCCGTATACTGTTTACGGGCAATTTGATTTTCTAATTTAGTTATTTCGGCCTGGAGTTGTTGTTCTTTTTCCAATAACTGGGTCGGGAGACCGGCAAATTGATTGGCCTGGCTATTTAAAAATGCTTCTAGCAGAAGCGCGGCTTTGCTTTTTTCCATATAAAAAAAAGCTTTGCCCATTAGTGCGGAATTTTTTTCAATTTTAGTTAATGCAAAGGTTGATTCCAGACCAGCTTCAAACAGCGGAAAAGTGTCTGCTATAAGTGATAATTTATCGGAGGTACTGCTAAAAGCAGGTTTGAGGCGATCAAGCGCTCTGATGCCCAGATCAACGGTTTCTAATGTGTTTTTGAAGGAGTTTTTCGTTGCAAGTGTATTGAATACTTTGGTTTGTTGCATATAGGTTTGAACCAAGGTTATTTTGGCCTTATTCTGTTTATATTGATCTACAGAAAGGTCATAATAGACCATCGCTTGTTCAGGCCTGTTTAAATCAACACATAAATCACCCATTTCCCGGTATAAAATGCCTATTTCTTCTTGTTTTTGGTGACCCCATTTCATTTTTAGCGCTGCAAGGGCCTGCCTATATTCCAGCAATGCCTCTTGATTTTCATGCTGAAATTTTAGTAGCCTGGCTTTCGCCTGATGATACTTATGAAGAAAAGGATTGTCCGGTGAAAGGTTTTCATTCATTATTTTGAGATAATACGTTGCACTGTCTGCTTTAGAAAGATTAATGTAGTTATCGATGAGATGATCGGCCTCGGTGAGTATCGTTTTGGTATCTTCTTTGTGTTTTAGGTTAAAATTGATGGACGGAACAAAATACCGGTTGGAGGCTTCATACTCCTTTTCATTTTTGAAAACTTCTCCCAGTAGGCTGTAATTACGGTAAAGGCTACTGGTGTCTCCAGGCTTTTTTTCCTTTAATAACCTGATGTTTTTTGTGTAATACGATTTTGCCAATTGATACTTACCTTCATTCGTAAACATCTTTGCAGTAAAACTGTAGGCTGCAATCAGCGAGTCTAGGTCATTGGGATCTATAAGGGAATCTGGTGTTTTTTCTACCAGCTCGATGATATTTTCAAAAGAATCCCGGGATTCCCTATAATTGCCCAACTGATACTGATAGATACCCTTTTCATAGTTGAGCGAATTAATATAAATTGATTTTTCAGGAATTTCGTTGATTTCGCTTTTATAATCATGAAACAAGGAGTCAAGCGATTTTATATTTTTTGACATCTGTTGCAAATCGTAAAAAGATGCCGAAGAATGGTTCCAGCTCATTAAGGTCCAGATACTGTAATTCCAATCTTTGTTTTTTTGTGTAAGCTCAAGAACCTTCTGATGATAAAAATCTGAAGAATCCTTGTTTTTATAGGCATAGACATTGGCCTTATCAAAAAGATCGCCTACTTGATCCTCATACGTTTCTTGCGCAACCAGCATGTGGTTGATCAGTAACACTATGAAAAATACAAAGAAGCGCATAAAAAAAGCCTTGGATACCAAGGCATTAATATACAACTAATTAAGGTTAAAAGATTACTGAAAATAAGTGCACTTTCATTTGTGCCTAATTTTCAACTAAATTAACCGTATAGGAGCCATTACCACTTTTTATCTGAAAACTACCTTCATCCTCAATAGTAAAACTGCTGTCCTTAAAATCCAGATATTTGACCTCGCTATTGGGCAGTTTATTTGCTTTCCCCATCGTTGAACCTAATAGCTTAGTCTCTTTATTCAAATAGCTTACACCCACTATATCCCGGTTATTTTCAAAGATTATATATTGAATTAAACAATCACAGGGTAAAGGTTTTGGCGGGATGGGAATAGGCCTAGCCCGGATCCTCAAGCTTTTAAGATCGGCTGTGTTTTCAATTTGTGTCTGATAATTTTCTTTTTGAGCAACGAGTTGATCCAATTGTTTTTTGACGTCTTTATCACCCTGATTATTATTAATTATTTCTTGCAACTCCTTTATCTTTATTTCAAGGTTGTCAATCTCATGATTCAGATAAAACTTTCTGAGATCACCTTCGTAAATAAAGTTTTTATCGGTAAGCACTACGCTACCGTTGTTTTTTTCTTCTTGCGCAGACCCGCACGACTGAAGAAAAAAGAAGGAACAAAATAGAAAAAAAAGGATTTTTGTCTTCATAATACTGATTTTTTAGGTTTTATATATTTATGTATGTATTCACCTAAAGGAGCAAAGGTTAACAGGTAATAAAAAAAATTGAACGGAAAATCTTTGATTCGCTTTTATTGTAAAAAAAGATGACTGGTGAGATCTACTTTACTCCACTATTTTCTAAAAGAACTTCAGCACCTAATCTGTAGCCCTCCGCTTCAATATCAACTGCTATCACAAAATTTAACTATGATTTCTAACAAATTGGTTCAAAATGACAGTTTTTTAGCATTTTTATAGGAAAAACGCTTGTTCTTAAGGAAGAAAATATCCTTTTTAAAATACTTACTGATGGTGAATCCTTCCGTATTTC
>DRGP01000108.1 GCA_011050015.1 Leeuwenhoekiella sp.
ATTCAATACCGGGAATCCTCACTTTTTCTTGATCACACCGCCACCGAAAGTCAGAAACTGGGTCGCGGCAAACTTATCGCGCATGAGACTTCGCATATGTGGTTTGGCGATATGGTGACCATGCAGTGGTTTAACGACGTCTGGATGAAAGAAGTTTTCGCAAATTTTATGGCAGACAAAATTGCAAATCCGGCGTTTCCCAATATTAACCATGACTTGCTTTTTGTGCTCAATCACTATCCCAGTGCTTATGGTGAAGATCGTACACGCGGGACAAATCCCATACGTCAGGATCTGGAGAATTTAAAAGATGCAGGTTCGCTTTATGGCAGTATTATTTACAACAAAGCGCCCATTATGATGCGGCAACTGGAGCTTGCGGTGGGTAAAGATAAATTTCGCGAAGGCATACAAGAATACATAAAAACCTATGCGTATGACAATGCGGTGTGGAATGATCTGGTAGAAATACTTGATGCGAAAACACCTATTGACATGAAAAAATGGAGTGATGTTTGGGTGAATCAAAGCGGAAGACCTGTTTTTTCTGATGAAATTGAATATGAGAACAGCGCCATTTCTTCATTTGAAATCCTTCAACAAGCCGAAGATGGTTCAGACAAAATCTGGCCGCAGACCTTTAAAATCGGTTTGATTTATGCAGATTCTACCCAAGTTCTGACTGTAAATAGCAACAGCGAAAAAACAAAACTTGAAGCTGCTGAAGGTTTACCAAAACCGGAAAGCATCATTTACAACTATGATGGTATGGGATACGGTGTTTTTCCGCTTGAAGAAAATACGCTGATGCAAATCCCACAAATTGAAGATGACGTCGCCAGGGCGTACAGCTACATCAATAGTTATGAGAAAACACTAAATAGCGGTATTTCTCCGCTGGCTGATTTTAAGATGCTCGAAGCAGGTTTACAAAGTGAACAAAACGAATTTTTAATCAACCTGATTTCCGGAGAAACCCGAAGTATGTTCTGGAAATTTCTCACCGAAAATGAACGCAGCGAACAACAAAAAGGACTTGAAAATTTGTTGTACCATCAGCTAAAAGCAAATCTGAAACCGAATGTAAAAAAGGCGATCTTCAACTTGTTCAGCTCGGTTGCTTACTCTGATGAAGGAAAAGAAAAGCTCTATAAAATCTGGAAAAAAGACACTAAAATAGCCGATTTAAGGCTCAATGAGGACGATTTTACGGCAATGGCGATGGATCTCGCAGTTTACCAACATCCTAAAACCGACGAGATCTTAAAGCAAACCGAAGATTCTATCTCAAATCCTGATAAAAAGAAACGGTTTCGGTTTTTGCTTCCGGCGTTATCTAACGATGAACATGTGCGGGATGAATTTTTTGATTCATTTAAAGAGGAGAAAAACAGAGAAAAAGAATCCTGGGTATTATCTGCTTCAAATCTTATAAATCATCCGCTCAGGCAAAAAACCGCGATCAATCATTTAGAGCTTTCGCTTGATCTGGTAGAAGAAATTCAGCGTACAGGCGATATTTTCTTCCCAAAAAGATGGCTAAGTAATACTATAGGCAATTATTCGAGCAAAGAAGCCTATGATATCTTACAAAACTTTCTAAATTCACATCCCGATTTTAGCCCGATACTCAAAAAGAAGTTATTACAAGCGACAGATGATCTCTACAGGTCACAAATGACTATGATTAAAAAATAAGAATCATGAAAAATATAAAATTTGTATGCACGGTATTCCTTTTCGTCCTGAGCATTATAGGAAATGCACAAACCGAAAAACCACAACTCATTTATGTGATGGACCCCCAATGCAGCTGGTGTTATAGCAACAGTGGCAACATTGAAGAGATCGCAAATGCGCTTGAAGGTAAGGTAGATGTTGATCTCAAGGTGGCCGGTATGTGGCTGGGCAATAAGGCTCCGCAGGGCGGGGCAACTTATTTTGAAACTGTAACACAACATTTACCTCCCATGATTGCAAAAACCGGAGCTGATATCGGCACCGGGTATTATGACCTGGCTTCAGATTCTTCGTACACCTTTAGCAGCCTTGAACCCGCTGCCGCCATTGTGCTGGTACGCACGATGCATCCCAAAAAAGCGGTGGTTTTTGCAAAAAATGTAGAGCGTGCCTTATTTGTAGATGGAAAACGCCTTGATCGCTTAGACACCTATTTAGAAATTCTTAAGAAACTGGATATAGATTCTGAAGAATTTGAAAAAGAATGGATGGGGGATGATAATCTTTCTAAAACAAAAGCAGATTTTGGAATTGCTAAAAAGTTGGTTACCAACTTTCCCACTTTATTGCTGCAACAAGGTACAAAAACACAGGTTTTAGGGGTGGGATATTTTACTAAAGAAGAGATACTGCCTAAAATCGAGGCGGCCCTCGCGCAGTAAAAATCAGCTAAAAAATGCCAAAACCCTTTCAATTCAAACAATTTACGGTCGCACAAGACCGTACCGCCATGCAGGTAGGTACAGATGGGGTGCTGCTGGGTGCTTGGGTTCCTTTAGAAAGTGAGCCGCAAAGTATTCTTGATATTGGCACCGGTACCGGCGTGATCGCGCTTATGCTCGCCCAGCGCTCTGATGCGGCCACTATTGATGCGCTTGAGCTTGACGATGCTGCGTATGAGCAAGCGGTTGAAAATTTTGAAGAATCTTCCTGGGGCGACCGCCTGTTTTGTTACCACGCCCATTTATATGAGTTCGTTACCGAAATAGACGACACGTACGATCTACTGGTATGCAATCCTCCATTTTTTGAAAATGGACAAAAAACGGGTGATAATGCCCGCGATCAGGCGCGTTTTGAAGAAGCAATGCCCTTCGAATTACTGGTTTCTGCAGCCGCGAAATTAGTAAATCCACAAGGTGTTTTTGCGGTAATACTTCCCTATGCGCGCAAAGCGGAATTTTTGAACCTTGCGGCCAAAGCCGAACTGTACCCTTTTAAAATAACCAACGTACGTGGTAATCCTGAAAAGGATTTTAAACGGGTCTTAATTGCGCTCTCCATCAAAACTCAGGATGTTGCTGAAGATGAACTCACCATTGAAAAATCCCGGCACGATTATACAGAGGATTATACCGCCCTCACGCAGGATTTTTACCTCAATATGTAGTTGTTTTGCTTTCTTTCAGCCAGAATTTGCTTTAAAAAGGCCGATATAATGCTTATAAATGATCAAAAATGGCCTATTTAATGGCATTTTTAAGCTATTTTTTCCTTCGGTAAAATCTTTTTAAAAATTACTAAATCATTGCTTGCCCGTTGCCAAAATCATAAATTTACGAGTAATGCATTGCAAAAGTTCTACAAACCCAGTGAAATAGAAAGAGCAATAAAAATTATAAGAGTAGCGTATGAAACCCGATCTTTTTGAAGCCCCCGACTATTATAACCTTGATGATCTGCTCAGCGATGAACACAAACTCGTACGTGATGCGGCTCGTGATTGGGTAAAACGAGACGTTTCGCCCATCATTGAAGAAGCTGCGCAAAAAGCTGAATTTCCTAAACAGATCATAAGCGGGCTGGCTGATATAGGCGCCTTCGGCCCCTATATTCCTGAAGAATATGGCGGTGCCGGGCTTGATCAGATTTCATACGGATTAATTA
>DRGP01000109.1 GCA_011050015.1 Leeuwenhoekiella sp.
GGTCTATATTTTGCTGCCGTATTCCTATGGTGGTGTAAACGCCCTGTTCTCCATTATTGGAATCTGGCAACTCCTCTCCTGCTGTGAAAATAAAAATCGCAAATCAGGTAAAATTTCCGCTCGATCCATCGTGATTGTGTTGCTTTTAAGTTTGGGACTAACAACTTTTCCCATAAATACGCAAGCCCAAAACAGTAGAGGAACGTTTCAGCAAGATAGCCTGGCAAGCGCGCAAAGCTTTGAACCCATCACGTTACAAGAAGCGGTGAAAAAAGCAAAAGCGAACTATCCCGGTTTGAAAGCCGATCAATTAGAAATAAACAGGCAGCAGGCTTTGAAAAAAACTGCTTGGGACTTGGGAATGACTCAAATTTTCACAGCAGGAGAGGAGTTGCCAGATTCCAATAATGGAGAACAGGGCGTTTACACCACCATAGGAATACGGCAGCAAAATATAGACCTTTTTAGTATTTCGGCTAAAAATAAAGTTCAAAATGAAAAGATCACCTTACGTAAAACGGCACTTGATCTTAGCTCGCTTCAGGTGGAGCGCGAAGTGAGTAAGGCTTGGGCATTTGTTTATACATCGAAGCTGAAATACCAGTTGTATAGAGAGCTCGATTCCATATTCAGTGATTTTGAACGGGCTGCCCGCATCCATTATGAGACCGAAGCCTCTTCAAAACTGGAATATCTTGCAGCTACCAATCAAGCGCGACAGGTAAACCTGCAGAAGAGGCAGGTCTATCGGGACTATCTGAGTAATTTGCAAAAACTAAACCTCTGGTTGGCAAGCGATACCCGCTATACTGTTGCCGATACTGATTTAAATGATCTTGAAACGCCCATAATACAGCGCAGGGACTCCATCAGAAGTCACGCCACATTAGCGTATTACAGACAGCAAATAGCCGTAGCAGACGCGGAGCGTGTGTTGAGCACGAAGGAATTTCTCCCAAAATTCAATATGCAATATGGCCGCCAGAAAGTCGCAGGTCAAAGTGGCTTTTTTAATTTTCAAGTAGGTATTTCTATACCGCTCTTTTTTGGCCCGGAGTTGGGACGGGCACAAGCTACCCATATACAGACTCAAATTGCCGAGCAAAATTTTAAGGAAAAGCAGCTTCAGGTCAATTCAAAATATCAGGTTTTGCATCAGTCCTATTTAAAATGGCTTGAATCCTGGGAATATTATGTTCAGGAGGCGCTACCCTTAGCCAAAGAGCAACGTAATGGGGCTGTTTTTGCCTACAAGGAAGGGGGGATTGACTATACTACTTTCCTGCAAACGGTACGCGATGCCATCAACATTCAGAGCAAATCCTGGGATGCACTGAAGCAATACCTGGAATCAAAATATGAACTCGAGTTTTTTCTCAAATCCACAATACAATAAAGATATAAAATTATGAATACGATAAAATCAATGTTTTATACCACTCTGGCACTATTAAGCTTGAGTTCCTGTAACCAAGAAACTTCTAGCAGCCAGGAACAGGGGCAAAACCAAACGGTATCTTCCGAAAATGCCCAGGCAGACCAAGAAGGAAGCACAGATTTGGGAGATCAAAAATTATATTTTTCCCAGCAAAAGTTTGAAGCTATGGGCCTGAAGGTAGACACTCTACCCACTAAAAGTCTTGTAGGAATTGTAAAAGCCAATGGGCAGCTGGATGTACCTCCTCAAAATGAGGCTGCGATTACTGCGATCATAGGTGCAAATGTGACAAGTATTAAAATCATAGAAGGGGATAAGGTAAGCAAAGGAAACGTTCTGGGTTATTTGAGCCATCCCGATCTCATTAAGTTGCAGACCGATTATTCTAACGCATATAACCGGATGAATTTTTTACAAAAAGACTATAATCGCCAAAAACGCCTTTATGAGGCTGAAGTAGCTTCCGGAAGAAAATTTCAGGAAACCGAGTCAACGTATATAAGTATGAAAGGAACGGTAAATGGTCTTGAATCACAACTTCGCCTTCTGGGTTTGAATTTTAATCAAATAAGAAAAGGGAAAATTTATAATCAGGTTCCTGTGGTAAGCCCTATAACCGGTTATGTGGAAAAAGTGAATATCAAGGTAGGGCAGTTTGTGCAGCAACAAAAGGAGATGTTTGAAATTGTAAATACCGAACATGTACATGCTGACCTCATGGTTTTTGAGAAAGACGTAAACAAGGTAAAAGAGGGGCAGAATGTACATTTTAATATTCAATCCCTGCCGGATGCAGACTTAACTGCAAAAATTTATTCGGTAGGAAAAACTTTTGAGCAGGATCCCAAAGCTGTTCATGTGCATGCTGAAATTGAAAATAAAGAAGGAAACCTGTACCCGGGCATGTACATAACCGCAAAAATAGCAACTTCTGAAAATAAGGTAACTGCATTGCCCGAGGAGGCTATTGTTACTGCAAACGGAGAGTCCTATATATTTACCGCAAAAAAAGGGACCGCAAATGAAAAGGAAACCTGGATACTGAGTCCCTTAAAAGTGATGACCGGTCAAGAAGATGATGGCTGGGTTGAAATCAAGCTGCTGAACCCTTTGGGAAAAGATAACAAGGTAGTTTGGAACAACGCTTATTATCTGATTTCAGAACTGAAAAAAGGAGAAAGTGGGCATGGCCATTAAAATCGAAATTTAATATTTTTTTCGGAATCATACCTCGCGGGCTTGTCTTCCTAGAAAGGCAGGCTTGCATTGAGGTAATTGAGTTAGGATTATTGATCAAGTAATTTTATTAATGCCCTCGAGTTATGATACGGGCATTTCCACATGCCCAGTTTATCTTCGCTGGTGTAGGCTTGGTTATTTTCATCTATTCTAAAAAACCACTCCCCATTTTTATGATCGATGATATGGGTTTTGGTAAAATCCCATATATCAATAATGGCCGTTTTATACATGTCGGCAGGATCAATTTTATAAGCATATAAAAGCCCTACCATGGCTTCGGCTTGTGGCCACCAGTGGCGGTCTGTATCCATTTTTTGGGTTTCCTGATGCCACTCGTTGAGCACGCCTTTTCCCTGAATATATCCTTCTTTAAGGAATGTTTTTGCTACTTGAAGAGCCGTTTTCTCCGTTTTTTGAAGTAATTCGGTATTTTTTGTAACCTTGGCCGCTTCAATGAGCAACCAGGCGGCTTCTATATCGTGACCAAAGGAAATAGTGCTGCTTAATAATTGCCAGTTATTGTCAAAAAACAGGTGAAAATGACCTTTTTTATCTAAAAATCGATCTAAAAATATATGAATCAGGTTTTCTAATGATTTTTTGACTTTGGGATCGGGATAAATATGGTAGAGCAGGGTATAGGCTTCCAGTACATGCAAGTGCGTGTTCATGGTTTTTGCCGCGTTTTGATCTTTTTCGCTCAGGCGCATATCTTCCACAACCGACCAGTTTTCTTGAAAAGCTTCAATATAGCCCTCATTATCACTGTCAAGCGCGTGTTCTTCAAGTAACTCAAAAAGGGAAATTGCCCAGCTTCTTGAATTTTCCTCTTTGGTCAACAGATAATATTGGGAGAGTCCATAAATGGCAAAAGCCTGGGCATACACCTGTTTTTTTCTGTTTATCGGTGTTCCATTAGCGTTTAATTCCCAATAGACACCGCCATATTTTTTATCCTGAAAGAAATCATAGAGGTAATTAAAAGCACGCGTGGCCAGTTGGAGCGGTTTGGCATCACCAGAAAACTGCGCAATAGCCGAAAACGACCATAAAATGCGCGTATTGAGAATAACACCTTTATTGGCCTGCGGAATTTGCTTATTTTCATGATCGCGCTGTCCCACAAAACCACCACTGTTTTCATCTAGGCTGTGCGTAATCCAGTAATCGGTTATGGATTGTAACTCATCTTTTAATTCAGTATAAAAATATTCAGGAAATGTTTCGTGCTCTTGTTGCATCAATACAGGCCTTTATTATTATTGATGAGATTGACAATGTTGTTTACAGAACCCGCTGAGGTAAAGGTATCTTCGGGGGTGTTCTTGACATAATCGACTAACTTTTCTACCGTGCTGACCGCGACATGGCAGCGTGTGTCTGAAGATGCATAGTAAATGTACACGGTGCCCTGCTCTTCAATCCAGCCATTAACAAAAAGTACATTGGGTACGTCGCCTACGGTCTCTTCATAATTTGGCGCCATAAAATAACCTGCAGGTTGATGAGTAACTTTAGCAATATCATCTAGTGCTGTCATAAACATATACAGCGTATAGCGCAAACCGCCGGCAGTATTGCGTACTCCGTGACCCAGATGAAGCCAGCCTTCACTGGTTTTAATGGGTGAAGGGCCTTGGCCATTTTTAAGTTCATAAATGGTGTGGTAGGCTTTTGGGTTTATGATTTTTTCGTCAAGAACAATGGGATTTTCTATGTTTTTTATATAACCCAGACCAATGCCGCCACCGGTTCCTACATTGATAAAACCGTCCTGAGGACGTGTATAAACGGCGTATTTGTCGTTTATAAACTCGGGATGCAGCACGACATTGCGCTGCTGGCCCGTATAACTTTTGAGGTCGGGAAGGCGCTCCCAGTTGACCAAGTCTTTGGTACGGGTAATCCCGGCATTGGCAAGAGCTTGACTGGTGTCGCCCGCGGGCGCGTTGGGATCTTTGCGCTCTGTACAGAAAATGCCATAGATCCAGCCGTCTTCGTGGCGGGTAAGGCGCATATCATATACATTGGTATCTGGGTCTTCGGTCTGGGGGAGTTCTATAGGTTTATCCCAAAATTGAAACTGGTCAACGCCTGTAGGGCTTTCCGCAATTGCGAAAAAAGACTTTCGGTCATTGCCCTCCACACGAACGGCCAGTACATAATTCTCTCCCCATTTAATCGCACCTGGATTAAAAGTCGCATTGATACCTATACGTTCCAGCCCCAGCGGATTGGTTTCGGGATTGAGGTCGTAGCGCCAGTGCAATGGCGCGTGCGCTGCGGTAAGCACGGGATTTTGATAGCGTTGAAAAATGCCGTTTGTTTCCTCTACCGGTTTATTAGGCGTATTGATGAGTTTTTGCTGATTTTTGACCAGTTTATCGTGATTATTGATCGTTTTTGGTGATTTTTTGGTTTCGCTAGCGTTCATTTTTTTGGATGCTTATGAATTATAATTGGGTTCTTCGTTCATTTTGTCCCACCAGTTTTTCTTGAGAATGATCAAACAGATTACAAGAAGTACGAGTGAAACGAGCATAGGAATATGTTCATGTAGAATAATATAGAGAGGGATGACCACCAGTAAAGTCTGGCCAATTACTCCAATCACTACATTGAACATATCTCGTTTAAAGGCAGTATTTCGTTGAAAATCAGGTTCTTTTTGAATGATTTTCTCATAAATAGGTTTCCACGCACCCCATGGATGTGTCTTTTTATAGAAATGAATAAGCACATCTTCTTCAGTAGGTGGCGCGCTGTAAGTACCTACGAGTGATCCTATGAGTGAAATTAAAAGGATTACTGGGAAATAATATAGATCTAGCGTATCGGTAAAGATTGGAAAAATAAGTGCCGGAATGATGCCTGACAGCATTCCCCAGAAATAGCCTGCGCCGTTAAAGCGCCACCAGTGCCACTTGAGCACGTTTGAAATCACGTAGCTGCCGTAGAGTGCAGAAACGATCCATTGTAAAATGGAATTTACATCCTGCACAAAAAAACCAAGCACGATACTCACCAAAACCACGAGGATGCCGCTGCCATAGTTCATATAACGCACTTTCTTAGGTGAAGCTTCTGGATTATAATGTTTTAAATAAATATCATTAACGAGATAGGCTTGGGCCGCGTTCAGCGTTCCCGCAAACGTGGACATGAAAGCAGCGAGGAGCCCAGCGAGCAAAAGACCCAATAAACCTACGGGAACAAACTGCTGAATGGCGGCTGGTAGGATTTTTTCAAAATCAAGCAGCCCTGCGGTGCGCAAATCCAAGCGGTCGTAAAACAATAGTGCCAGCACTGTAAACCCACCTATCATAAGGTAACGTGTGGGCATTAGGGCAATACTGGCAAAACCGCTCATTTTTGAAGCCTCTTGGGGTGATTTTGTAGAAAGTATTTTCTGCATGTCATAGTTGGGAGCGGGCCCGGCAATACTGGCCAGAAGTCCTTTAAATAGCATGAGCATAAAGAAAATGGTAAATAGGCTGTACCCGTCAGACAGTATTTTTGTGTTCACCTCGTCAATAATGCCTGTCCAGTCCATATCGAGATTCCAGCCAAAAAAGGGATTCATCCAGCCTTCGGGTACATTTAAAGTGTGCGTGCCCATAGCCTGCCAAGCGATTACAGCAATAGCGATGGATGAAACGGTCATAATGGTGTATTGCAACAAATCTGTCCATACGATGCCAGACATACCGCCAATAATGGAGTAAAAAACAGCAAAAAGCGTGAAAATAATTCCATAAAAATGTGGAATATAAATAGCCGGAATATGAAAGGGAATGTATGGATTGACCATTTCCCAGGGGATAAAAATCTCAACAAATTTCCCTAAGCCAATGAAGCCATAGGCTAGGAATCCCAGGCAGCTCAAGATTGCAAAAACAACAATGATGGTATGCGAGCGTCTACCGCCTCGACCAGACCCAAATCGGAATAAAATCCATTCTGCCCCGGTCATAACATTAGAACGACGAAGCCAGGCTGAAAGATAAATCATAAGAAAAATCTGATTAAAGACCGGCCATAGCCAGGGAATCCAGATACTCTTAAAACCATAGACAAAAGTGAGGGTCACAAGCCACATCGTACCCGAAATATCAAACATCCCTGACGCATTTGAAAGGCCCAGCATATACCAAGGCAGGCTTTTACCGCCCAGTAGATAATCTTCTTTACTTTTGCGCGCTTTTTTGCTTACGGCCAGACCAATAACGATCGTACCTACGAGATAAGCTAAAATAATCGCGATATCGAGGGGTTGTAACATTTAGTTAATTTTATGTTGGGGTTTAAAGAAATAACCATCAATATCTTCCAGAAATAAGATATCTTCCTTTTTTTCAAATGCTTTAAAATCGGTTGCGGAAGCTTCTTTGGGATAAATACCAAAATAATGGTCTTTTCGCGCGTTGCGCCAAAATAGAACCCATGCGATCCCGGTGTCTTTGATCCCGGGATAGAGAATTTGCGTCCACCACTGTGGGTTTCCAGGGGAGACATTTCCTGTTTCAGTAAGAGCAAATATTTTATTGTGCGCCTGCGCAAATTGCCGGACGACACCTAAATCCTGCTGAAGTTTTTCTGCAAAACCTGCATCACCACCATGGTTATATATATCAATACCTAGAATATCCACAAAAGCATCGCCAGGATAAAAGCGCTCATATTCCTGAGGGTTATTCAACGTATTGGGTGAATAGGCGTAAAGCAGATTATGTACATTATTATCACCCATAAGTTTTACAAAATCCTGATACAGTACCTTGTATTCTTCTGGGGTGCAACTCGCTGCTCCCCACCAGAACCACGCGCCGTTCATCTCATGGTATGCCCTAAATACCATAGGGATGATGTTGTCATTCTCGTCTTTAATTGATTTTATAAACTGGGCCAGGTTGCTTACCCATTCCTTATATTTTGAGCGGTTGACGCCCTCTTTTAATATTGTTTTTACAGCAGAAGTGGTATCCCAGCTCGAACCATTACTCTGTGGATTGTCCAGATGCCAGCTTAGAGTGGTGATCGCACCACGTTTGTGTGCTTCAATAATTTGACGTCGCATGAGGTCAAAAGAGACCGTGTCTAGATTTATGCTATGTCCCAGTTCAATATGGCCCAAGTCCCATCCTTGTACTGCTGGGTATTTACCTATTACATCTTCCATATCGCTGCGGTAGCTGTTTTGAGGTGAAGCTTTCCAGCCTATCCCATAAGCAGTGGGATCCTGCTTAGCCGCAATATACTAAAATCATCAGTTCGGTAATATGATTAAAACAGTTCACTTTGTTTATTTTGTCTTTATAGCTTTAATTCTCACTTCTTGTGGAAGCAGTTTGAGCATTCCTATCCAGAATATTTCCCTTGCCGATTCACAAGCGAGTGTCCAGACTAAATTATTAAAAGCCAAGATTGACTTTTTGGCCAAAAAAGGCATTTCTATCGGGCAGCAGGATCCCACTGCTTATGGGATAGGCTGGAAAGCTTCACCTCAAAACAGCTACCGCAGCGATATGGAAGATGTAATAGGTAA
>DRGP01000110.1 GCA_011050015.1 Leeuwenhoekiella sp.
ACCCAACAGGGATTATTATCTGGATCAGGATAGCAAGGCGAAAGAAATACGCGCTCAATATGTTGACCACATTACCCGCATGTTACACTATTTAGGCGACGATGAAGCAAGCGCAAAAAAACAAGCAGAACGTATCCTAAAACTGGAAACCGAACTTGCAAAACCACGGCTGGATAAAGTAGCCCGTCGCGACAGGCGGAATTTCAATAACCCACGCAGTATGGACCAAATTCAGCAAATGGTGCCTGCCGTAGACTGGAAAACGTTCATAAGCGATCTAGGTATCACCAAAGAAGTAGATACGCTCATCGTGACTGAACCCGCATATATGAAGGAATTGCAAAAAATGCTTAAGAGTACATCCATTGAAGATCTTAAAACACTTACGCGGTGGACAACTTTCAACAATTCTGCAAACTATCTCACTACGGAACTTGAGAAAGCCAATTGGGATTTTTATGAGAAAACACTCAATGGCGTACAAAAACAAAAACCGGCAAATGAGCGCGCTCTTGCTACGGTAGATAATTCAGTGGGCGAGGCTGTGGGAAAATTATATGTTGATAAAAAATTTCCGGCGGAAGCTAAAGCCAAAGCAGAAAAGATGATCGCCAATATTAAAGATGCTTTTAAAGACCGTATTGAAAATGTGGAGTGGATGACCGATTCCACAAAAGCAAAAGCCATTGAAAAACTCAATAAATTCAACGTAAAAATAGGTTATCCCGATAAATGGGAAGACTATGCCGAACTTGACGTTGATGCAGATAAAGGCTTTTTTGAAAATATGATGGCCGTTCGTAAATGGAATATAGAAGATAACCTAAAAGATTTTGGCGAGCCGGTAGATAAGACCAAATGGGGTATGTCACCGCAAACGGTAAATGCATATTTTAATCCCTCGTTCAACGAAATCGTGTTTCCCGCGGCTATTTTACAGCCGCCTTTTTACAATTATCAGGCAGATGAAGCCGTAAATTATGGCGGTATTGGTGCTGTTATAGGTCATGAGATTTCACATGCCTTTGATGATAGCGGGGCGCGTTTTGACGGTGATGGAAACCTTAAAAACTGGTGGAGTGATGAAGACCTTGAGAATTTTACCGCGAGGGGAGATGCATTGGCACAACAGTATAGCAATATTGAAGTGGCAGACAGTTTAAATATAAACGGGAAATTCACCCTTGGCGAAAACATTGGTGATCTGGGTGGAGTACTTGCCGCCTATGACGGTCTGCAGAAATTTTACGCGGAAAATGAAAAACCAGATAAGATAGATGGTTTTACTCCAGAACAGCGCTTTTTTATCTCATGGGGTACAATATGGCGTACAAAAATGCGTGATGATGCGCTGCGCACGCGTATAAAAACAGATCCACATTCTCCTGGCATGTATCGTGCGTATGTGCCATTGCAAAACGTGGATGCTTTTTACGAAGCCTTTAATATTAAAAAAGGAGATTCTATGTTTGTACCTAAAGACGAGCGGGTACGGATTTGGTAAAAATTTTAGAAAAATAACTATAAAAAAGGCTCAAAATTCAACAGTTTTGGGTCTTTTTTTACGCTTATATTTTGGGTTTGGTTACTTAAATCCTATCATTATTTTTATTCACTCTGGGTCGAAATTCAAAAACTGTTTCTAAATCATACCTCGTTGGGTGTCCTGAGGTAATTGATTTCAGCAAATTACGTCCCTTTTATCTCATTAATAAGCGCAAAAGCCTGATTTACATAGCGCATTTCCAAAAAGAGCGTAAAGTAATTAGAGGTGGAAAGTACTTCAAAAATGGGGATACCTTCGTAAGCCAAAAGCTTAAAAATGTAAAAGTAAAGTCCTACGGTTTTCGAGTTATCTTCGGGAAGGGAAATGCTGAGTGACGAGAGATCAGATTTCACGGTAACGCAGGTCTCCTGGGCAAAACAGGATTTCACCACATCGGTAAGAGCGTTAGAAACGAGAATATTGCTTTCATGAAAGGTACTGGAATACGTAAAATAAGCCTTGGGAATATGCTTTACCTGATCCAGTAATTTCGACTGGCTGTCTAAAATGGTGCTGCTGTTCAAAAAGGTAAAATCGGTAATTCCCGAGCGTACCACAATATCACCCAGATCGCGTACCTGTTTTTCATTAATGCGTTTCTGTGGATAATAACGGCGCAGCGCCATAATTATCGAACCATTGTTTACTGGTTTACCCAGCATTTTTTCAATACGGGGCTGATAATCTTCCGCCAGCGCGGAATAATTAATGATTTTACGCGCCAGCGCATCTTCTACAAACGGCTGGTGCTTGATAAGTTGCTCTACGCAGGAAGCAATTGTTTTCAATGTTATATATTTAACAATATGTACAAATTTATATATTTATGTTGAATAATTAGCGTAAACGTTCTTTTGTCATTAATTATGTGTCAAAATTATAATACGCATGGATGTTTTAAAATTTGGCGGCACTTCAGTGGGCAGCGCCTCCACAATCAAACAAGTTGTAGAGATACTCAACGACAGTAATAATCCTAAAATTGTAGTGCTTTCTGCTATGTCTGGAGTCACAAATTTACTGGTGGGGCTGCATCAAGCAGCTATAATACAGGATAAGGACGGAATGGAGAAAATCATGGGGGCCCTTACCGAAAAGCACCACCAGGCCATCGACGAACTTTTTATTGATGCAGCCAAAGATGATGTACTTCAGGCCATTAATGAATATCTAGAGACCATTTACACTGTCGCTCAAGCTCCACTACAGCCTACAAGTTATGCCGAATTAGTTACGTATGGCGAAACGCTGCTCACTCGTATTTTTTCGGAATACCTTACCCAGCAAAATCAGCCTAACGTATTACTGGACTCTAAAACGTTTATGCATGTAGGTACTGTTGAAAATCCCGATGTAGATCAGGTTTCGCAGCTTTTAAAAAAGCAGATCGAGCAGCATCCGGAGTGTTCCCTGTTTATTTCTCAAGGTTTTGTATGTCTTGATGAAAATGGAGCGCTAAGCACTCTAAAACGAGGTGGTAGTGATTTTAGCGCCACCATTATAGGTGCGGCCATAGATGCTGAGGCCGTTCAAATTTGGACCGATATAGACGGTTTGCACAATAACGATCCCCGCTATGTGGAAGAAACCCGGCCCATTGAGCACCTAACTTATAATGAGGCGGCAGAGCTCGCTTACTTTGGCGCTAAAGTATTGCACCCGCAAACGGTCGCCCCGGTAATAGATCGCGATATCCCCGTGTGGCTAAAAAACACTTTTGAACCGCATGCGCCCGGGACCAAAATTTCTAACGAGCACCATAACCGCGGACTAAAGGCAATTTCTGCTAAAGATGGTATAACCGCCATAAAAATACGATCTAACCGTATGCTGGGCGCACATGGTTTTTTAAAGACCATTTTTGAAATATTTGACCGTCACGAGACCTCCATAGATATGATCACGACGTCAGAGGTGGCAATCTCACTAACTATTGATGATGATAAAAATCTGGAAGCAATTGTTACGGAAATTTCAGTGATCGCAGCGGTTTCAGTAGAGCAGGATCACAGTATTATCTGTATTGTAGGAGAAAATCTTATTGCAGATCATGAGTCTTATAAAGCATTTGGTCTTCTTAACAATTTACCGGTACGTATGATTTCTTACGGAGGCAGCAAAAACAATATATCTTTGTTAGTGCCCAGCAAAGATAAAATCGCCGCATTACAGTATCTTAATACGCAGCTTTTTAAGCTACAGGGTGTGATGGCTTAAAGCATCCCACCAGTGGGTTACGTTGTTCAAACCTCTGGATGGGAATTTAAATAATAGTTCTAAATTATACTTGTGAGCCTGTCTTGATAAAGTGTGATTTTAGCGGAAAATAGGGAGATTTTTAGTCAAAACTGACTGATTATTATTAGCCTCTCTTTATTCAGGCCTGAAAGTTTCAAACTTTCAGGCCTTTTTCTTAAAGGTCAACCTGAAAGATGTACCCTAACAGCTTTTCCAGTTTTACAGAATCTACTTTTTTATAAATCTCTTCTTCAGCTTCGCTGGAATATTGAGGGGGTTTTAGCCCCATTTCAGCCGCTTTTTTGGTATAATAGGCCATTTTTTCTGGGTGTTCGGGATGTACAGCGTTAAAAATTTCACCGTATGCTTTTTTATAGATTACCGCTAGGATGATATTTATGCAATCATCACGGTGAATGAGGTTTACCGGGGCGCTACCATTGCGAAGATCGCTTCGGCCGGACAAGTACTTGATTGGATTTCGGCTACCGCCGAAAAGTCCGCCAAAACGAATAACCGTAGTTTCAATTTTTGCTGAATTCCTAAAAAGCTGTTCCACTTCAACAAGTTGTTTTGCCTTTATGGTTTGTGGCTGAGGGGCAACCGTATCATCAACATGACCTTGATTATCATCATAAACACCGGTGCTGCTGATTAAGATTACCTTTTCTACAGAAGCTTTTTCCACCGCCTTGAGCAGTTGTAGCATGCGCAGCGCGTGGTTATGTCCCGTGTTTTTCCGAAGTCCGGGAGGTATGAGTATGATAAGCACTTCTACATCTTTAAGAAACCCCGTGATATTACCAGCGATTCCATCTTCCCCTACTTCTACGGTGTAGGTATCTATACCATTATGTTTCAGTTTTTGCTGCTTGTCTGTTGAAGTGGTTGTACCCTTTACGTGATGTCCCAGGTTTTGGAGCGTTCGGGCTAGCGGAATGCCCAGCCAGCCCAGCCCCGCAATGGCAATATTACTCATTAGAAGTTGACTTTTCAGGATTATAAAGCATTATGGTTTGTTTGGTGACGATGGCATCTGTGTTTACAAAAGGCATGGGGATGCTATTTTTGGGCCGTGCAGGTATATTATACAGCGTGTTTTCCAGCAGGTCGTAGCTTAAATCGTAAAGGGTAAAGTTAAGTGGTGCATCGGCGGGAAGTTCTAGCTTTACATCAAGCGGTTCCCGGTCGGCCACGCGGTAGCTCAGCAAATAATCACTTTTCCGGTTAGGAAACAAATAAGGTTCTCCCGGTTGAAGCTTAACCTCCTGACCGTTGAATTCAAGATATTGAAAAGGTGTTACCACGGGATTGAGCAAGATCATATCGTTAATTTCCCGTTGTGGGTAAACGACAAAACGTACATGGCGCACTCCATTTTCAATAAAGTTGGTAGAGACATAAATACTGGATTGTGCTACCGGTATTCTTGGGGCTTCTGCAGCATAGGTAAAGTTGGTATTGTACTTTCCGGCGCCAGCCGCCTGAATCAGCTTTGAGGCTTTCTGCATGTTTTCACCCATAACATTCTTAATCCAGGAATCAGGAGACTTATTATAAGTTGCCCATACCGCTTTTTTGGTATCTACATCATATACATAATTCAAGCTGGTGGGAAAGGGCTGTTCAGCAGAAAAATAGGAATTGAGATGAGCACCCACAAGACTGATTATGGTAATGATCAAAAATAAAAGGGAAAGCCGACCTTTTAATACCCCATAATGCCCAATAACCGGCAATAAAAGCCCAAAAAGCAGCACAGTAAGCAACGCGCTTGCCGGTAACATCACAAGCCCTAAACCAATAGGAAACTGTTGAATAAAACCGGAAACGATAAAAATGGCCGGTGCGCAGAGTAAACAGAGCCAGAACAGGTTTACCTTTTCATTTTTTAAAAGTAGAAATACGGCACCCAAAATAAAATAAACCGGAACGATAAAAAATGAAGCCCCCGGAAGGTAAATAGCGCAGAGTATCCCGATGACGAGCCATAAAAAAATAGGGGCGATGGTTAAGCTCGCCGCCTGTACGGGTTTGTAAAACTTATAATATATAAAAAAAGTGATTGCCAGGCTTAACGCAACAAAAGCCGTGATATAACTATAACCCGTGTAGGGGAAACCCTGTAAAATATCGGCAAATTCCGGGTAAGCGATCATGATCAATGTATAGCCCAAATAAGCTGTTCCTGTACTGGCCGCCAGCGAAAGTAGCAAGGGAAAAAAACCACGGGCTATCGCTTTTATACTCAGTTTGCGCCTTACCCTACCGTATAAAATAACACTTATGAATAATACAATGGCCAGAATGAGCATGGGCCAAATCCAGCTAAAAGGATAGTACATCATCTTGATGATGGGCATGTTGAGATAGACGTAGTCCACATCGCTTTTCAGGTTGAGGTCGGCACTGGCAAAATAGGTAAGCAGCGGCATGAGGTATTGCCCCTGTTGTGCCAGCGAACTGCGGTCTAGCCTTTTATAGGTGTCCATCGCGGTATGATAGTCAAAATGATCGCTTAGGAAAGCAAAGAAAAAACCATCGATATCGGCAAATTCACGCATTACTGTAGAATCAGTATCGTTGGGCAGTATTTTATAGATGCTGTACGCCAGACTATTGGCGTAGGGATTTTTGGGGTTTGCCTTAGCAAATGCTTTTATGAGTTTACTGTTGCCGCCATTAGTCTCTACGATCATGTTTGAAGGGCCACCACTTCCGCGGGCTTCAAAGTTTAGCGCCACGCCCACATTTTTTGCCCAGGGATGCTCTTTAGCAAAAACCGAAGCGCCGTTAAGACCCAGTTCTTCGGCATCGGTAAAGAGAATAATGATGTCATTTTTAGGTTTTTCACCACGGGCGAGAAAGGCGCGCACGCTTTCAAGCACCGTCACTACGCCGCTGCCCGCATCACTCGCCCCGTAGGATGCCGTGTGCGGGGCGCTGTCGTAATGTGAAAAGATAAGAACCGCCTTACCGTCACCGGTACCTTTGATGCGCGCCATTATATTTTGTGCCTTGCTAAGCGCGCCCCACCCTGGTTTATAGGCAAAGTCTTCCTGGGTCTGCGTTTCCAGGCCCATATCCTGAAGTGCTTTTAATAAGTAGTTCTGTACCTCTTCATGAGCTGCTGTCCCAACGGAATGTGGCTTTGCCGAAATAACCTTGAGATGTGAAAGCGCGCGATCTACAGAAAATTCGTTTTCGGGGATATCGCCATGCGAAACAAACTGCGGTTTAAAAGTGGAAAACGTAAAATAAACGAGTCCGCAGAGCAGTAAAAAAGAAAGGGTGGAAGCGTAATTTTTCGGCATCTTGAGGCAACATTTAATTTAAAAATGGGGTAGAAAACAAAAATACACAGTTCAACCAGATATTTTGATTAGGACAACATTTATAATTTGATCTGCCGTTCTATCTGTTGGTTCAGGGAAATAAAGGTTTCGGTTCTTGAAACCCCTTCGATAGCCTGTATTTTTTTGTTGAGCAAGTGCATGAGATGTTCGTTATTTTTACACAAGATTTTAATAAAAACAGACCAGTTTCCAGTAGTGTAATGACATTCCAGCACTTCGGGAATTTCTTCAAGCTGCTTTACCGCCCTGGGATTACTCATCGCCCGGTCTAAATAAATACCTACAAATGCGGTGGTTGTATACCCTAATATTTTAGCATCTATGATAAAGCGGGAACCACTTATTAAG
>DRGP01000111.1 GCA_011050015.1 Leeuwenhoekiella sp.
AGATGTGTATAAGAGACAGAAATAAAAATGATCATTTCATCTATTCCTGAAATTTATATTGGTGAAGCTTACCTTACGCGAGAAATACTCATTCACGATCTTAAAATGAGCGAGCAGGTCATACGCAGTAAGGTGCAGCTCAATATGCACATGTTCAGTTTTTTGCAGGAAGGAAAAAAACAGATTCATTTTGCAAATACGGCTGTAGCCGTAAATAAAAAACAATCATTGCTTATTAAAAAAGGCAACGCATTGTGGACCGAACTTTTGGATCACGGTTCTAATTACTATTGCAAGCTTCTATTTTTTTCTGAAGAAAAGCTACGGGAATTTTTAACTAAACATGCTGCAAAGACTAAAAGCACACCGGATGAAAAACCTTTTTTTGTCATTCAGAATGATGCGTATATCAGTGCTTATTTTCATTCCTTGGCAAGTATAGGGAACGCGCTCACTGTTTCAGAGAACCTGCTCGCCGTCAAGTTTGAAGAGCTCATGCTGTACCTCACGAATAAATATGGGAATGCATTTATAACATTTTTGCATTCACTCATAGAAAAAACACCTTCTAGCTTTAGGACGAGTGTACAGCGTTATAGACATGCCAACTTAAAAATTATCGAAATTGCATTTTTATGCAACATGAGCCTATCAAGTTTTAAACGTCATTTTAAGAAAGAATTTGGCACTTCACCCGGTAAGTGGCTACAAAATAATCGTTTAAAAAAGGCTCGTGAAATACTTGAGCGTGGCGACCAAAAGCCTTCAGAAATATACCATGATTTTGGGTATAATAATTTATCAAATTTTAGCCTTGCTTTTAAAAAGACCTTTGGAATAAATCCCAGTGAAATCGAGAAAAACACTTAAAAAAAGCCATTTTCGGCTTGTTTTTTCTGATTTTATATTCTTGTTGTAGCGCTATGTTCTCTTCCTACGGTTATTCTACAAGATTATAGTGCACCACAGCTTTTACGCAAACGATATAAAATTGGCCTTTTTTCATAAGTCTTTAAAACCATTTTCATAACTTCGAGTCCGTTTTACTTCATTATATTTATAAATACCACATCAAATTTATCAAATTATAAATTCTGATCTGGTTTTGAAGTAAACTAATCAAAAATAAAATCAGATGTGCAACAACAGAGGAGTCTCTTATATGGGAGATGGTAAAGTGGAAGTAAAGGAAATAGATTATCCCAAACTTGCCCTTGGGGACAGAAAATGTCAACATGGGGTAATTTTAAAAGTAATTTCGACTAATATATGTGGTTCAGACCAGCATATGGTGCGCGGAAGAACCACAGCACCAAAAGGATTGGTACTAGGTCATGAGATTACGGGGGAAGTAATAGAATTGGGCAGTGATGTGGAATTCATTAAAAAAGGGGATATTGTTTCTGTTCCCTTTAATATAGCATGTGGACGTTGCCGCAATTGCAAGCAAGGTCTTACCGCTATTTGTCTCAATGTAAATCCAGAACGTCCCGGTGCAGCATACGGCTATGTTGATATGGGCGGCTGGGTAGGCGGTCAGTCTGAGTATGTTATGGTACCCTATGCCGATTTTAACCTGTTGAAATTTCCAGATAAAAATCAGGCGATGGACAAAATCAAAGACCTTACTATGCTCTCTGATATCCTGCCCACCGGTTATCACGGTGCGGTAACTGCTGGCGTAGGTCCCGGCTCTGTGGTCTATGTAGCCGGTGCGGGCCCCGTAGGACTGGCCTGTGCGGCAAGCTGCCATCTACTGGGTGCGGCGGTTGTTATTGTAGGTGATTTTAATAAAGACCGTTTAAAGCAGGCAAAATCCTTTGGTTGTGAAACGATAGATCTGGGCACAGATACGCCTATTGAAGAACAAATTGCCGCAATAACGGGATCCCCGGAAGTAGATAGTTTTATAGATTGTGTGGGCTTTGAGGCTGTAGGTCACAGTGGCAAAGGCACTGAAGAACAACCGGCAGTAGTACTTAATCAAGCCATGGCAGTGACCCGGGCAGGAGGGAAGATAGGTATCCCCGGCCTGTATGTAACCGAAGATCCTGGTGCGGAAAGTAAAGCAGCAAAAAATGGAAACCTGAAAATTCGTTTTGGCCTAGGATGGGCAAAATCACATTCGTTTCATACCGGTCAATGTCCTGTAATGAAATACCACCACCAGCTCATGCAAGCTATTTTACATGAGAAAATAGCTATTGCAAAAGCGGTAAATGTGCAAATTATTAGCCTGAAGGATGCCCCCAAAGGATACGCAGATTTTGATAAGGGCGCTGCCAAAAAATTTGTGATCGATCCACATGGTATGATCGCTTAAGTTTAACAGGTGTATAGCAGACTTCTTTTCAATTCTGAAGTAGCTATAAAAAATATAACGAAGAGTCACACGTGTCAAAACCTGTTTGAATAAAATTTAAACAAGATTTTAACCGGAGTTTGATGTAAAGCTAAAATATAGAAATACAATTTTTATTGTTTGTAAATCAACACCTATATAAAAATAAATTAACTAAACTAAACACAAAGTACATGAACATCACATTAGAACAAGCCGAAAAGTTAATACAAGTCGCCAAAAAAAAGGCGGCAAGTATAGATACTAAAATGAACATAGCCATTGTGGATGGCGGAGCCAATCTAGTGGCATTCGCCCGAATGAACGATGCATGGCTTGGTTCGGTGGATATTGCGATCAAAAAGGCAAAAACAGCTCGATTTTTTGACATGAACTCTGGCGAAATCGGTAAACTTGCACAACCGGGTGGTTCACTTTTCAGTATCGAGCATTCTAACAGCGGACTTATTTCTTTTCCGGGAGGCGTTCCCGTCAAGGACGAGAAAGGTAAAATCATAGGTGCCATTGGAGTGAGTGGTAGCACCGTAGAAAATGATCATGAAGTAGCAAAAGCGGGTGCTGAAGCTCTTTAGTAAAACTCCAATCCTACAGCTGGAAAATATGCAGTTGTGAGGCTTTTTGGGTTTGGATAAAATCCAGAACCTCAAATAACTTCTATCCTTTGGAAATTAAAAAAACCTGTTTAAAACGACACTGGGACGTATCCTTAAACAGGTTTCATAGTTCAGTAGTAATAAAAGGTTTTGGTTATTAACTTTTGATCTTTTGCGCTTCGCGCTCTACTGTATTTTTAGCTTTGTCATAATTTTCAACGACTGCGTCTTCAGCATTGCTATAAGCATCTTTTACCTTATTTCCCGCTTCGTTTATTTTATTTTTAATGCGTGCTTTTTCTTCTGGACTTGCAGTTTTATATACCCACCAGGCAGCAACACTTCCAGCCGCTATACCCAACAAAGTTAATAATCCTGTTTTTGTGTTCTTGGAGGCCATAATTTGTATTTTTAAAATGAACAGTAAAGGTTATGATAATCTATTGAGGAAGTAGCTGATTTAGTAAAAGTTTAGTATTACAGCTAAAAATTAGTTTAAATAAAATCCCGCTTTGGTTGGCCATCGAAAATAATGCACTTCACATGGTACTACAGATTTTAATTAAGCACGATTTAAAAGTCACCCACTTTCTTTATAATCGTTATGACCCTACAAAGAATCGAAAAACAGCGATTTTAAGGATTTTTTCACCGTTTTTGTTTAAAAAATACCTTTTTCATACTTCATTAACAGAGAAAGGTAAATAGACTTCGTAAACTGTACTAAATTTAAAAAAGCAATAATGAAAATCACATATTACGGACAAAATAGTTTTACGCTTGAAATGGGAGGCAAAAAAATTCTTGTAGATCCCTTTATTACACAAAATGAACTTTCTAAGGATAAAATAGACATCATGGATCTGGAAGCAGATTTTATCTTCCTCACCCACGCCCACTTTGATCACACCCTCGATGCCGAAGCGATTGCAAAAAATACCGGTGCGACCATTGTAGGAAACTTTGAAATTTATCAACATTATACTGAAAAAGGTCTGGAAGCCATGCCTTTAAACCAAGGAGGGTTGCGTGATTTTGAATTTGGAAAAGTAAAATGTGTGAGTGCCATACATACGAGTAGTTTTCCAGACGGCAGCTATGGTGGCAATCCCAGCGGATTTATATTTATGGGAGCAGAAAAAAATATATACGTAGCGGGAGATACCGCACTCACTATGGATATGCAACTCATCCCTAAATGGGCCAAAATTGACCTTGCTATACTTCCCATAGGCGATGTGGCTACAATGGGCGCAGACGATGCGATCATCGCCAGCGATTTTGTAAAATGTGACCGGGTCATGGGCGTACATTACGACGCGCTGCCTTTTATAATGATAGACCACGAAGCGGATAAAAAGAAATTTAAACAAGCCAATAAGGAATTGCTGCTTGTAGAAATTGGCGCTTCCATAAACGTATGATTTTAGGCTAAAAAGCACTAAAAACGGCAGATAATCGGTGATTATCTGCCGTTTTTTATGTAATTAGGTCAATTTATTCCTTGAATTCGTTAGGCATTTATAAAAATCACAAGGTTACTTTTTCCCCGGTTTCTATCGCTTTATAAATGGCATCTATAATCTTTAGATCTTTAACTCCTTCTTCGCCATCTACAGGGACAATGGGCTGTACGCCTTCGTAAATGAGTTGTGCCATACCATCCATTTGCAAGGTTTGGTGGGTGACATGCGGCTGGGTTAATTTCCCCTTGTTCGTTCGGCCTTCAATGGGGCCATAACCCGTGGAGGGTTGCATTTCCACAAAACCATCGTCGCCAGTGAGAAAGAAACGATCCAGATAGCTCATGTTATAGGTAGATAGGCACGAGGCTACGACACCACTGGGAAAACCCAGTTGAAACTGAATGGTTTCATCAACACCTTCCTTAAATTTTTCAGGCTCCGTTTTGGTTTCCTGGGCAGTGACCCAGATAGGTTCTTCACCTACCATATAACGCGCCCCGTTTATCGAATAGATACCAATATCCATCATAGCGCCACCGCCAGCCAAGGATTTGTCGAGCCGCCACTGCGTGGGATCGCCTATATCAAAACCGCTCTGGCCCTGAAAAAAGTTCAATTTTCCAAATTCGCCGTTCTGGCGCATTTTGATCACGGCCACGGTTTTGGGTTCAAAATGCATGCGGTAACCCACCAATAGATGTACACCCGCCGCTTTACAAGCATCTACCATTTCCTGACCTTCCTGCGCGTTGATGCCCATGGGTTTTTCTGAAATTACATGTTTATCAGCCTTGGCCACGCGCAGAGCAGCTTCTTTATGCAGCGCGTTTGGCGTGATGATATAAACAGCGTCTATATCGGGGTTGTCCTTGATCTGGTCATAGGTCTCATAGTTGTAACAGTTCTTTTCCGGAATGTCATATTTTTCTCGCCATTTTACCAATTTTGACGGCGTGCCGCTAATGAGCCCCACTAATTTAGCCCGTGTACAGGACTGCATCGCTTCGGCAACACGACTGCCATAACCGCCAAGCCCCATAATGGCGACTTTTAAAATAGGCCCGTCGTAGGGTTCTGCAGGCGTGGCAGCAAACAGGTCTGCTGAGTTATACAATAGCGGCAAACCAATGGCGGAAACCGTCAGCTTTTCTAAAAAATCCCTTCTTGAGCTCATAATGTTTAAGGTTAGTTACTTTAAAAATAGTGAAAAACTTGAGAATATGGTAAAAAAAATGAATATACGCCATACTTAGGAGTGGAATAAAGCAAATGTGGAACGCGTTATTCGATCTAATTTTTAAATGAATTGCTGTTTTACATAAACCCGTGCTTACTAAAAATCAGTACTTTTAAACTCCATTTCACGGCAAGTTTCGAGGAATTAAAACCTCAGGAAGCAAAAGCCATTCAAAATTGAAAACAAACTATTCAAAAATACATGGAATATAAACTGGGCAGCACCATTGCAAATTATCCTTTAGCAATAGATGCAGAAAGCGGAAGCCGTATTTTTAGCATTTATAAAAATGATTCCGCTAAAGTTCCTGTGTCATCAGATTTTTTGATTCCGCATAGAAAAGACTATTATTTCTTCGCATTCATTCTGGACGTGAAAGAGTATAGCAGGCACTGGATAGATATGAAGCCTTACGACCTTGAGGCCAGAAAATTATATTTTACAGAGCCTTCACAGGTGCAATTAAAAGAAGAAAGTTGTGCACTTCATGTTTACAATATAAATTTCACCAAAGAATTTCTTTCGCTTGATAGTCAAAATGCGATAAAAGACCTCCCTATTATCCAGAATCCATATCGGGGTCATATCCTGCATTTAACAGTAGAAAATTTTAAATTCCTATTGAATCTTCTGGACAAGATCTACACAGAATATCAACATAAAAGTGAATGGCAACACCACATGTTACGGTCTTATGTGAGCATTTTTCTTATTTATTGCAGCCGGTTATATACGCAGCAATTTGAAAAAGAGAAGGAGCAGCCAGAATCTCTACTACTGGTAGATTTCTTGGAATTGGTGGATAAAGAATATAGAGCGCAACATGAGGTTTCCCAGTATGCTGCCCAGCTTCATATTTCTGCCGGCTATCTGGGCGATACCATAAAGCAACAAAGCGGAAAATCTGCAATTGCGCATATACAGGAACGTATAATTCTGGAGGCAAAACGGCTCATTTATTTTACAGAAGAATCAATGAAAGAAGTTGCCTTTAGTCTGGGCTTTGAAGACGCCTCTTATTTTAACCGATTTTTTAAACGGCATACAGACTTTACGCCACTGGCCTATAAAAAGCATATCCGGAAAATGTACCAGTAATTCCTGAAAGTCTTCCATAGTTCCGTTGCATTCCTTTTTAACTTTGAATTGAATTAAAAAACAAAAACTATGAGATCCATATTGATAACAGGAGCCAACAAAAGTCTGGGCTTTGAATTGGCCAAACTAGCACTCAAAAATGATTATTATGTATTTCTGGGAAGCCGAACCCTGGAAAGGGGAGAGGCTGCCGTTAAAGAACTCCAAAACGAAGGTTTAGACCATGTAGCGCTGGTACAACTAGATGTGACCGATTTAAGTTCTATACATTCTGCCGTAAAAGTGGTGGAAGAAAAATTTGGTAAACTGGATATTCTGGTCAACAATGCCGGAATTCTGGGCGGAATGGAACAAAAAGCCACAGATGCAAAACCGGAAACTATGCAGGAAGTTTTTGACACCAACTTTTTTGGGGTCATTAACGTAACCCAGGCATTCCTCGAGCTTTTAAGAAAATCTGATAGACCAAGGATAAGCAATATAACCTCTGGTCTTGGTTCGCTCACGTTACAGGCAGATCCAGAATGGTCGCACTACGAGGTAAAAACAGCCGCTTATGGTCCTTCTAAATCTGCCCTAAATGCCTACACCATCGTTTTGGCCTATGAATTAAAGGATGCCCATTTTAAAGTGAATGTCATCGACCCCGGTTATACGGCTACTGACTTCAATAACCACGGCGGTTCATACCGTGTTGAGG
>DRGP01000112.1 GCA_011050015.1 Leeuwenhoekiella sp.
CCTATGCTGTGTAGCACTTTATCCACATCAAGTTCAAGGTGATCTGCTTCTGCACGTTGCTCAGCACGTGTTACCAGATTTTCACTTACTTCCTTTTCCTTTTTAGCTTTTGGCTTAGCTTCCTCCTTTACAGGAGCATCTTTAGCAGCTTCGGTCTTTTTAGAATCTTCTTTCTTAGATTCTTTTTTCTTTCCAGACAAACTTATGTCAACTATTTCTAGTTGCGTAAGCCACTGTCTGTGACCGTTTTTCTTTTTGTAACCTTTACGTCTTTTTTTCTTGAAGACGATTACTTTGTCACCTCTAAGGTGCTTAACGACTTTTGCTCCTACTAGAGCGCCGTCTATAGCCGGGGCGCCTAAAGTTACGTTACCACCATCATCGGCCAGAAGTACTTTATCAAAAGAGACTTGTGCTCCTTCGTCTTCTGCCAGGCGGTTTACGTAGATCTTTTGGTCTTTTGCAACTTTAAATTGCTGCCCTGCTATCTCTACAATTGCATACATAGCGTTATGGTTAAATTAAATAACTGTGCCAGACCGTTAGGCCATAGCGGGCGCAAATATACAGCTATTTACTTAAAACACAAATGTGTAAAACAATATTTATTTTTGCTGCTTATTTTTGCTTTTGGTGTTCCAGCTTTGCTTGAACAATTGCATAAAACTCAAGGTAAGTACGGTAGAGGTTGCAAAACCAAATATAGCTACTAGAAAAATCATGCTTCCTATGCTCGTGTTGTAGGTATCTTCCCAACGGTTTATAATATTATTGAGAAAATCTGGATTGAAGTTTCCTGCATAAAGAGCAAAGAAAATAGTAAAAATAATAGTCGCGATAAAACCGGTTACCACCCCTACTGAGAACCCATCGCTATATTCAAAAGCAGGCCCTTTTTCTCTCTTATAATATTTTATGGCTTCATAAATACCAAAGCCAGTGATCACCCCATTAAAAAGACTGTATATCGGGTAAACATGTAAACCGAATACAGATAATAATAAGAAGTAAACAATCAAAGCGGCAGCTATTGCCAAACCAAAGCGTATAGGTAAAATAATTTTCGGCATAATAGAAGTTTTAAGATAAAGGTCTTACTTTTTAAAGCAAAACTGCTCAAGACCATGTTAAATTTAACATTTACACGTAGTTTTTGCAAACCCTAGCCCTCCAATAAATTAAACGGTATACAAATTATCAAGCTGTTGGCAATCTTTAATTTTAACAAGATAACCCTGTTTTATAGGAGCTTATTGGTTATCATGTAACATGCAGCGCTTTTTGGCGTCAAATGAAAAAATAAATCAAAACCATAAAAACATAATAATGAAAAAAACTGCTTTTTCACTTCTTTCCCTTGTGGCGCTAAACTTTGCGGCGATGGCTCAGGAAGTAGAATTTCAAGAGTATGATCTGGACAATGGGTTACATGTGATCCTGCACCAGGACAAAACGGCACCTGTCGTCACTACCTCCGTAATGTACCACGTAGGGGGTAAAGACCGTGAAGAGGGCCGTACCGGCTTTGCCCATTTTTTTGAGCACCTGCTTTTTGAGGGCACCGAAAATATAGGCAACGGCAAGTGGTTTGAGATCGTAAGTTCAAATGGTGGATCGAATAACGCCAATACGACCAATGACAGAACCTATTATTATGAGAATTTTCCATCAAATAACCTAAAACTGGGCCTCTGGATGGAATCTGAGCGCATGATGCACCCTATTATCGGTCAGGAAGGTGTTGATACGCAAAACGAAGTAGTAAAGGAAGAACGCCGTATGCGCTATGAAAACTCCCCTTATGGGCAGGTTATTAATGCAGTGAGCGAAAATGTGTTCAAAAAACACCCTTATAAAGATCCAAATGTGGGTTATATGAAAGATCTTGACGCTGCCACCTTAGAGGAATTTAAAGATTATTTCAAAAAATATTACGTTCCAAACAATTCCGTTTTGGTAGTTGCGGGGGATATAGAACTATCGGAAACTAAAAAACTGATTGAGGATTATTTTGGCCCTATTCCGCGTGGCGAAAAAATCACGCGCGATTTCCCCAAAGAAGAACCCATCACGCAAGAGATAGATGCAGAATTCCACGATAAGAATATTCAGATCCCTGCACTTATAAATGCGTACCGCACCCCCGGTTTTGCAGATCACGATGCTTATGTGCTCAATATGATCTCCTCCTACCTCAGCGACGGTAAAAGCTCAAAACTGTATAAAAAACTGGTTGAAGATCAAAAGCAGGCCCTAGAGATAGGCGCTTTTAACATCGCCCAGGAAGATTATGGAACTTATTTGGTTTTTGGCCTTCCGCTAGGTGAAACTCCGCTGGATACACTTTCTCAGGAAATTGAAGAAGAAGTGACTAAAGTAAGGGATCAACTTATCTCAGAGCGTGACTATGAGAAGCTTCAGAACAAATTTGAAAGTAACTATGTAAACTCCAATTCCAGCGTATCTGGGATCGCAAATTCTTTAGCATCCTATTACTTACTTTATGGGGACACAGAGCTTATCAATAATGAGATAGACATTTACCGTTCTATCTCCCGTGAGGAAATCAAGGAAGTGGCCAACAAATATCTGAAACCCAACCAGCGTGTTATCATAGATTACCTTCCTGAAGCAGCACAATAATTAACCATATTAAGTGATTTTTGGCCTAAAAAGGCCAATTTTCAATGATTTAAAACAATAAATGAAAAGCATAATGAAAAATATATTATTCAGCCTTCTTTTTATAAGTAGCCTGGCCGCTACGGCACAAATAGATCGCAGCGTACAGCCGAAACCGGGTCCTGCACCAGAAATTAATATTGGCACCCCAAAAACCTTTAGCCTGGATAACGGCCTGCAGGTGATTGTGGTAGAAAATCACAAACTTCCCCGGGTGGCCTATAACCTCAGCCTTGATAACCCGCCAGTTGCAGAGGGCGATATTACCGGTGTATCAAGCATTATGAGCGGTATGCTGGGGAAGGGTTCAAAGAAAACCCCAAAAAATGAATATAATGAAGAGGTTGATTACCTGGGCGCTTCCATGAGTTTTAGTGCGGGCGGCGCGTACGCCAACGGACTTTCAAAATACAGTGACCGCATCCTCGAACTTATGGCCGAAGCTGCCATTCACCCCAATTTTACACAAGAGGAATTTGAAACTGAAAAAACCAAGGAAAAGGAAAACCTGAAATCTTCAGAAAAAAGCGTTTCCCGAGTTGCTGCTGTGGTAAGCCAGAGTCTTGCCTACGGGAAAAACACGGCAAACGGTGAGTTTGAAACCCAAGAATCCCTTGACAACGTAAAATTAGAAGACGTTCAACATTTTTATGCGAAAAACTTTCTGCCCAACAATGCCTATTTGGTCATTGTAGGCGATGTGAAATACAAAAAAATCAAAAAACAGGTCAAAAATGACTTCAAAGATTGGCAAAATGGTACTGCTCCAGAAAATAACGTGGCTTCCGCCGAGAATTTGGACAACCTATCCATCAACTTTGTAGATATGGATAATGCGGTACAATCTGAGGTAATCGTAGAAAATATCGTTAATCTTAAGATGAGTGATTCTGATTATTTTCCGGCCATTATCGCAAATCAGATTTTGGGCGGTGGCGGCGAAGCCCGTTTGTTTCAGAATTTAAGAGAAGATAAAGGCTACACCTACGGTGCTTATTCTTCACTGGGCAACAGCAAATTTGGCCCATCGCTTTTTAGTGCTTCCGCCAGTGTACGCAATATAGTCACAGACAGCTCTGTGGTCGCGTTCTTAGAAGAAATTCAGGATTTCCGGCAACAGGAAATTGCTGATGTAGATCTAAAAAATGCCAAGGCGCGTTATGTGGGTAATTTTGTGCGTTCGTTAGAGCAACCTTCTACCATCGCAACGTTTGCCCTTAATATTGAAACCGAAAACCTCCCCGATGATTTTTACAAAACTTATCTGAGCAAGGTAAACGCGGTTACAATAGAACAGGTACAGGCTGCCGCCAAAAAGTATTTTATGCTTGACAATGCCCGAATCGTTGTGGTGGGAAAAGGTAGAGAAGTGCTCGATAATTTGCAAAAAGTTCAGTTTAATGGTAAAAACATTCCAGTCTCCTATTATGATGACGAGGCCAATGAAGTGGAAAAGCCCAACTATGAGAGCAAGATTCCAGAAGGCGTGACCGTAGCGAGTGTTCTCAACAAGTACATCGAAGCAATAGGTGGTGAAGAAAAATTAAAGGCTGTAAACTCCATGATCATGAAGGCAGGAGCCGAAGTGCAGGGCATGAAATTGAGCATGGAAATGAAAAAATCGAACAAAAATCAGTTTCTTCAGGAAATATCCATGATGGGCAATGTGATGAGCAAGCAGGTCTTTGACGGAACCACAGGTTATATTCTGGCGCAAGGCCAAAAAATGGACCTGACTGATGAACAGTTGACCGCCGTTAAAAATGAGGCAGTACTTTTTCCAGAACTCGATTATTTGGCGGCAGCAAACACCACACTTGAAGGGACGCAAAAAGTGGAAGGAAAAGAAGCCTATATGATTAAAGTGAGTGACATCAAAACCAATTTCTACGATGCGGAAAGTGGGCTCAAAATCAAAGAAGAGACCGTTATGGAAGCTAATGGCAAGTCTATGACACAAGCACTTGAAATGAGCAATTATCAGGAGGAAGAGGGCGTTATGTTTCCCTTTACACTTTCTACATCCTTTGGTCCCCAAAAAGTAGATTTCAAGGTTTCTGAAATTATGCTGAATAAAGAGATTAAAGACACCGATTTTGAATAAATAAAACCGGATTTTTAGTATAAAGGGCTGATTTTTTCAGCCCTTTTTTTATGGGTTGACCTGAAAATTAGTTTACCCTTTGTTTCTGATTATCACTTCCAGCTCAAACTTTCCATCAAATGCCGAATGTCTTTTTTAAGGTAATCTGCGGCGGGGTAGATGCTGTCATAATTAGGTCGCGCATTAAAATAAATGGAACCAGTGAGAAAGTGCGCTGTACTGTCGGTCACGTAAAATTGAGATTGTGATGCGGCGTTGCCGGAAACATCATAAAACATCCCGTACACATCGCTTGACTTGTTGATGTATTTTTCTTCTATGATATTATCTGCCTTGATCACGTGCTCGTAGGTGAGCTTTTGGGCATCGGTGAGCAATTGTTTGATGTTATTATCCACCGGACGATACGTAAGGTATAAGGCACCGTTCAGTTTAGGATAGTTGATAATCATGGAGCAGTCTTCTTCAAACTGTACCTTACCCAGCTTATTTTTTTTAAAGGAATATGGGCAGTCTTCAGGCTGAAAAGAGGAATAATCTGCCACAGGATAAGTGAGCGCCAGCATCCCATTGGGTTTGGGTAGCGGGTCTTCTTTACAGGAAAGACCTAGAAACGCGCAAAAACCCGTAAAAAACACCCGTTTTATGCATTTTTTTGTCTGTTTTCTAAAGGTCATAAGTGCGCTTTTACCCGTTCATTATCGTCATCTTGATCTGTTTGATGCGTTTGCGGTCAATCACTTCTATGGTAAACGAGTAGTTATCAAAAACTAGAATCTCGTTCTTTTTAGGGAACCCCCTTGAGATTTCAAGCAGAAAACCAGCCAGTGTTTCGGCTTCTCCCTTTTTTTCTTCAAAGTGACTGTAATCTTCGAGTTTGATTACTTTATAAAAATCTTTTAAGGATGTTTTTCCTTCAAAAATATAATTATTGTCATCCAGTTTTGAGAAAATAATATCCTCATCGTCAAATTCATCACTGATATCACCCACGATCTCTTCAATGATATCTTCCAGCGAGATCAAACCACTCGTCCCACCGTATTCATCTACTACAATCGCTAAGTGATTGCGTTTATCCTTAAACTCATTGAGTAGATCGTCCAACTTTTTATTTTCTGGAACGAAATACGCCTCGCGTAAAAGGGTAGTCCATTCAAAATCAATTGCATCAATGTGCGGCAGCAGATCTTTCACATACAGGATACCTGAAATGGAATCAACATTCTCTTTATAGACCGGCACCCTCGAAAACCCATTTTTAATAATATGCGGGATAATCTCTGCATAGGAAGAAGCTTCATTTAGGGCAAAAATATCCATACGCGGCTTCATGACCTGTTTCGTATCCGTATTACCAAAACTTACAATTCCCTTTAATATTTTTTGTTCTTCCACAGAAGTATCTTCCTCACTGGTAAGCTCAAGCGCCTGGGAGAGTTGATCTACACTAATGTTTGCCTTTTGCTTGCCAAAACGTGTTTGCATAAACAGCGTCACCGAGCGCATGGGCATGCTAATAGGGGTAAAAATAAAGTCCATTACCATCATGGGATACGCCATCTGGTGTGAAAATTTAACCCGGTTGCGACTGGCATATACTTTTGGCAAAATTTCACCAAACATCAAAATAAGAAAGGTGACAAGAACAACTTCCACAATAAAACGCAGATCTGTGATCCATATTTTAATAGATTCAAGATCGGCAAAAAGCACTTCTCCCAGTCCGGTAAACAGAAGAACGATAGCGATATTGATAAAATTATTGGCCACAAGAATGGTCGCGAGCAGTTTCTTGGGCCTATCCAGCAATTTAATTACCAATGCCTCCTTGCGGGTGCGCTTTTCCGGATCAAGTTCAAGATCTGCGGGGGTGAGTGAAAAAAATGCTACTTCGGTACCGCTTATGAGCGCAGAACATATTAAAAGTACGAGCACGGTAACAATGCTGATAACCGTGGCAACTGAAAATGCTTCTGGTTGCGCAATTAAACTGGCAGGGTCAGGATCCAAAGGAGGAAGGTTTTATTGATAGTGTACCTGTAAAAAGGTTTTTAGAAAGGTAGGTCATCCTCTTCATTGTCTTGTTGCATGCCCTCGTTAGAAGGGTTGCCATAATCCTGTGCAGGTTGATTGGTATTTTGTGGGCGCTGGGATTGGGAAGGCTGGCTACCTTGAGTGTTCTGCTGCGTTCCGCTGGCCTCTTTAGGAGTTAAAAAGGTAAATTCATTGCACTGTACCTCTGTACTGTACCGGTCGTTGCCCTTATCATCCTGCCATTTTCTGGTCTTGATGCGACCTTCTATGTACACCTTGTCCCCTTTTGTCAGATATTTCTCGCAAACTTCGGCTGCCTTGTTGCGTACCACAATATTGTGCCACTCGGTGTTGCTTACTTTCTCTCCGGTACTTCGGTTTACGTAATCCTCATTAGTAGCGAGCGGGAAGCGGCCTATACAGCCACCACCTTCAAAATAATGCATCTTAACGTCATCTCCCGTGTGCCCTATAAGCATAATTTTGTTTAAAGTGCCTGCCATATCTCGTTGTTTTGAAGGTTCAAAATTAGTGAAAATCCTTTAGTTGCTAAAGTAAAACTAGGTTTAAGCCTTTTTTCTATAGTATATTTTAGAAATTAATGATTTGAATAGGACGTATTTATAGCATTGTATCGCAATGGCAAAAGGTAAAGGTCAATTTATTCGTATCGTATTGGGAAAGAAAACTATAATACTGCCAAAAAGAGAACTTAATAAAGTATTTCTACCTTAACAATAGATATTTGCGCAGCAACATTTTCAGAACAATTCCCTATTGCTCCTTCACATGGTATGAATCGAAATTTTATTTTTACATTCGAGGCGCGCCTTAAGAGGATTTAAACCACCGCAGGCATTAAAAACAACTAAGGTTCCAAAAAACAGTGTATTTTTACCGTTTTTCATACTAAAACGGCTATTTTGCGTTTATGGATTATAATCTTTACCCTATTGCAAACCGCTTATAACAAACTACTTCTGCTCGTTGCACTTGTGCTCTTATGCGCAGGTTGCTCGCGTAAAAACGACAGCTTTCTGAGCCGCAACTACCACGCGGTGTCTGCAAAATACAATACGCTCTACAACGGCGAAGTGGCTTTTAAAGAAGGCCGGGGCGCACTTATAGACAGTTATCGCGATAATTTCTGGGAAATCCTGCCCATAGAACAGCTCGAGCAATTTGATGAGATCAGTCTTCCCGGGGAAGCCAAAAACCCCAACTTTGAGCGTGCCGAAGAGAAGGCCGTAAAAGCCATACAAAAACACAGTATGGAAATTAATGGCGAGGAACGCAACCCAAAGATTGACGAAGCTTTTATGCTACTGGGCAAGGCACGTTATTACGACCAGCGTTTTGTGCGCGCACTGGAGTCTTTCAATTATATTTTATCGTTCTATCCCGCTAGCAACAATATCGCACAGGCAAAAATATGGAAGGCAAAAACCAATATTCGGCTGAGTAATGATGTGGTGGCTTTAGAAAACCTACATAAACTGCTGGAAGAAGAGCAAGAACTTAAAGACCAGGACTACGCAGACGCTTCGGCCATGCTGGCTCAGGGTTATATCAACATCAACCGCAAGGACAGCGCACTTGTTTATATAGATAAAGCAGCCACGCTTACGCGAAAAAATGAGGAGCGCGGTAGGTATTTGTTTATAGAAGGGCAAATTTATGATGCCATCGGGGAAGCTGGCCTGGCCAATGAAACCTATACCAAAGTCATTGATCTGAACAGGAAAAGTCCACGGCGCTATATGATCAACGCTTACATCGCCAGGGCGCGCAACTTTGATTATGAGCATGAAGACCGCGTGGCTTTCTTGGAAATGCTTCAGGAACTGGCAGAAAACCGGGAAAATCGGCCTTTTTTGGACCGAATTTATAACCAACTGGGCGAATATTACCTCAATATTGAAGAAACCGATACTGCCATCGCCTATTACAACCGATCGCTGAGAACACCTGGCGAAGACAAGTACCTAAAATCCCGCGATTATCTTACCCTGGGCAATATATCGTTTGACAGTGCCTATTATCAGCAAGCGGGAGCCTACTATGACAGTACGCTGGTGAACCTCAATGATCGTACAAGGGAGTACCGTGATATCAATAAAAAGCGGGAAAACCTTACCGATGTTATCCGCTTTGAGCAGGTTGCCAAAAAGAACGACAGCATCCTGTCGCTGGTCGCCATGAGCGATACGGAGCGCCGCACCTATTTTGAGGATTATATCGCAAAACTTAAGGAAAAGGCTGCGAAAGATTCTATTGCGGCGGCAGCTTCCACTGCGGGGATTCGAAACAATGAATTTTTTAATGCCGAACCGGGAATTTCTGGTCCCCAGACCGGTGAGTTCTATTTCTATAATGCCACCACAGTGGCCCAGGGGAAATTGAATTTTGAAGGGCGCTGGGGCAATCGCGAGCTCGCAGATAACTGGAGGCTCTCCAGTATGCTCAGTTCCGGCAATGCAGACACTGCCATCACCCAGTCTGACGCGGCGATTCCCGGCGCAGACACCCGTTATGATCTCGATCAATACCTCACCAGTATCCCCACCGCTCCCGGCAAGATAGATACGCTGGCACGCGACCGTAATTTTGCCTATTACCAACTAGGACTTATTTATAAAGAGAAATTCAAGGAATATGCGCTTGCGGCAGAACGCCTGGAAAAACTGCTGGAGCAAAATCCCGAAGAACGCCTTATTCTCCCAGCAAAATATCATTTATATCAAATTTACGGCAATGCCGGAAATCGGGCCAAACAGCAGCAATATCGGGACGATATTCTATCTAATCATTCCGATTCCCGCTACGCTGCTTTCATTAAAAATCCCGAGAAAGCCCTTGATAAAGAAGCAGACAGCCCTGAAATGTTGTACAACGCCCTGTATCGCAGGTTTGAACAGCAGGAGTATGCCCATGTGATTAATCAAGCAGATACGTATATAGATCAATTTGTAGGTGATCCTTTTGTGCCAAAATTTGAATTATTAAAAGCTACTGCCATTGGCAGATTGCAAGGCTTTGAGGAGTATAAGCAAGCTTTAAATTATGTGGCGCTTAATTATCCCAATGAAGAAGAAGGTAAAAAAGCGCAGCAAACGCTAGATGAAGTCATCCCGCAGATACAAGATAGCGCCTTTGCCCCAGACAATGAAGCTGAAAGCTGGAAACTCGTTTATTCATTCCCTACCGAAGAGGAAAATTTCACTAAAAAACGGGAAGAACTTCAACATGCACTCAACGTCTATTTTTATACGCAGTATTATATTTCTGTAGATGTGTATACTAACGATGAGCGCTTACTGGTAATTCACGGTTTTACAAGTAAAGATGCCGCGGAGCGCTTTGCCTACAAACTGGAAAATGATAGTGACTTCAACTGGGATACCCCTGCAACACCCATGAGCTCAAAAAATTACAGGACAATTCAATTACATAAAAATCTGAATTCGTATCTTACTCGTGATTCTAAATAAGTTATGAACCATGAAATGGGATGAAGCTTTAAACCGCTATTTTAATCAATCAGCTGAGGGAGACCAATTACTCGTTGATGACAATACTACGAATACACCAACTGAAGCGTCGCAAGATGTAAAAAGAAAAACCATGAACAGAGCAAGCACATTGGGCACAGACCCTAATAATAATCAAAACAGAATAAGCCATGGCACCAAGATCGTGGGTGATATAACCTCTACCGGAAGTTTTAGGATAGACGGTGATTTTGAAGGCACCATACAGAGTTCTGGCAAAGTCGTAATAGGTGAATCTGGTGTGGTAAAAGGAACTCTTACCAGCGCAGAGGTAGAAATTGAAGGTAAAATAAAAGGTAAACTGGTGGTTAGTGAACTTTTATCCCTCCGGGCTACTGCCCGTGTAGATGGAGAAGTATCTACCTCAAAATTGGCTGTAGAACCAGGCGCGACCTTTAACGCGACCTGCGATATGAACTCAAATGCAAATCGTGCGATAAAAACACTTGATGGACGGGAAAAAGCCGAAAAGCCCGCTTAAAAACTGGGTCGTTATGACCGGTATGGCCTTTCAAATGGGAATCATTATTGCCTTGGGGGTAATTTTTGGCATTTGGCTAGACGGAAAATTCCCTAATCAATACCAGGCCTTCACCATTATCTTTTCACTATTGGGTGTCTTTGCCGCACTGTACACGGTCATTAAGCAGGTAAATAATCTTAATAAATAAAAACCTATCTTCGGATCAAAATTCCCGATTTGCTTATTTGGCCTAAAAAAATATTTTTTTCGTTTTTAAAAATTATCTTCCCAGTAACGGTTGTCCTTGGTGTTGTTCACTATGTAGTGATCAATTACCTTTTGGCCTCCATATCTTTTTTATTGAGCACCTGGAGTATTTATGTTTTTCACTTAAGCGTTACTTTATTGATCATGGCTGCCCTGGTCGCTGTAGCTAAAGTCACCTTTGATAAAGTGGGGTTTGCCTTTCTGGCTTGCAGTATACTCAAGATGTTTGCTTCGGTGGTTTTTTTAATCCCGCTCATTACAGCAGATCAAGCATCAAAGATTCCCGATGCCATTTCTTTTTTTGTCCCTTATTTCATTTATCTCGGTCTAGATACGTATTTTACGCTCCGTTTGTTAGCTCAAAAAAAAGACCAGTAGCAGATATATCGCAGTAAATTTGTTATCCTATCAAAAAAATCAGGTTTCACTTCGTTATCTTAGATAAAATTGTACTTTTGCAGCAAATTTTAGATTATCAATTTCAAGTTTTAAAGAACCTAGGATGAGGATTAAAAACCCAGTCAGAATACTTTTTTTACTTAGCTTGATGGCGGTTCCCATGTTAGGGTTTGCCTCAGATCCTGAAGATGAGGGCGATTTTGACCCCAAAGAATTGATAGACGAGCACGTTTGGGATTCGCATGAGTTCCACATTGCAGACTGGGACGGGCATCCTATAACCCTTTCCCTCCCCGTTATCCTATGGGCAGATAATGGTCTTACTATATTCTCTTCATCAAGATTTCACCACGATAATGAAGGGGAACACATCGTTGAAGCAAACGGACATAAATTTTTGCGCTATAAAGAGCATATTTTTTATGCCGATAGGTTTGATGAAGAAAAATTTGAAGGTCTTAGCCCTATGGCAAAACCTTTCCAATATGGTGAACGCCCACTTGATTTTTCGATCACTAAAGGGGTTTTTTCAATGATAATTTCAGCCATTCTCATCCTCCTGCTTTTTGGTTTTGCCGCAAAAGCATATAGTAAAAATAAAAAAGCCCCTAAAGGCCTTGCTGGTTTTCTAGAACCATTAGTGCTTTTTGTACGCGATGATATTGCAAAACCCAACATAGGTTACAAATACAAAAAATACTTGCCTTTCTTGCTTACCGTATTCTTTTTCATATGGATAAACAATATGATGGGTATCATTCCTTTCTTCCCTTTTAGCGCAAACCTTACGGGTAATATAGCCTTTACCTTTATCATGTCATTCATTGTGTTTATGGTAGTAAGCATTAGCGGGAATAAATATTACTGGAAACATATCCTTGCACCACCAGTACCCAAGGCGCTATATATCATCATGGTGCCTATAGAAATCATTGGGATGTTCACAAAGCCTTTTGCATTGATGATACGTCTATTTGCAAACATTACCGCCGGGCATATCATAATTTTAAGCCTTATGGGCCTTATATTTATTTTTGGCACCGTTGCCCTGGCACCTGTATCTATGATATTCGTTCTATTTATGAGCGTTCTGGAATTGCTGGTTGCAGCACTACAAGCTTATGTATTTACATTACTTGCAGCCCTTTTTATCGGGCAGGCAATAGAAGAGCATCATCAAGGAGTTGATGAGGAGATAATTATTTAATTTTTTTATTTTAATTCTAAATTTAATTTTATGACTGGAACGTTTGCAGCATTAGGAGCCGGATTAGCCGTAATAGGTGCCGGTATTGGTATCGGTATGATTGGTGGAAAAGCAATGGAAGCCATTGCCCGACAGCCAGAAGCTACCGGAAAGATTCAAACTGCTATGATTATAGCAGCTGCCCTTGTAGAGGGTGTTGCGCTTTTCGCAGTGGTTGTTGCGCTTATCACAAATTAATTAAAAACATCCTGTAACGGTTGGTTGCAGGATGCTTTTTTAAACAATCCGTATAAGGATTCCACTTAAAATCAGGATTAAACATTGAATAATTTGGCCTAAAAACCAATTTTTAAAGGGATTTAAAATGAACATAGTAGCACCAGAAAGTCTCATTTTTTGGACGACCATTACCTTTATCATCTTGCTTGTGCTTTTGCGCAAGTTTGCTTGGAAACCCATTTTGGGAGCTGTTAAGGGTCGTGAAGACTCCATTAACTCAGCCCTTGAATCTGCAGAAAAGGCAAAGCTTGAGATGCAGAATCTTAAGGCTGATAATGAAAAACTTTTGCAAGAAGCCCGTACAGAACGTGAATCAATGATTAAAGAGGCCAGGGAAATACGCAAAAAGATGATAGCCGAAGCTGAAGAAGATACTAAGGAGCGTACCACTGCCATGATTGCGCAGGCGCAAGAGGCTATAGTGGCAGAAAAACGTGCGGCCGTAAGCGAATTAAAAAATCAGGTTGCCGAATTATCGCTGGAAATTGCTGAAAAAGTGGTTAAAGCAGAGCTTTCTGACAAAGGCAAACAAGAGCAGCTTGTAGATAGAATGTTACAAGACGCAACCTTAAATTAGAATTATGTCAATCAGAGCAGCTTCACGTTATGCCAAAGCCGTTTATGCGGGTGCTAAGGAATCAAAAACCGAGAAGCCCGTGTATGACAACATGAAAGATATAGAAAAGACCCTTAGCGAAAGTAAAGAGTTGAGAAATGTTCTTGAAAGTCCGCAGATTAAAAGTGAAGACAAACGCGCTTCCCTGCACGCGATTTTCAACAATGTTTCAGAAATCACTACAAGTCTTTTAGATATTCTTATAGATAATGGCAGAGCAGGCCTTCTAGAAAAAACCGCACAATCTTACATTCAGCTCTATAATGAAGAGCACAATATTGTCACAGCTAATGTAACCACAGCAGTAGATCTAGATGATGATTTGGAACAAAAGATTTTGGCCAAAGTAAAACAAATTACCGGTAGCGAGCAGGTTATCATAAAGCATGAAATAGATCAAGAGATCTTGGGCGGCTTTATATTGCGCGTAGGCGATATGCAATATGACGCCAGCGTTTCCAACCAATTGGAACGCGTACATAAAGAATTTAGCAAACGTTTATAATTACACTAGAGCCCGTGCTTAACGTGGCTTTACTAATATAATTTAATATAATGGCAGCAGTTAAACCAGCAGAAGTTTCAGCAATATTAAAGAAACAACTTTCAGGCTTTGAAGCATCAGCCTCGCTAGATGAAGTGGGAACGGTGCTTACCGTAGGTGATGGTATCGCCAGCGTATATGGCCTATCAAACGTCCAGTATGGCGAGCTTGTTGAATTTGATGGAGGACTAGAAGGTATTGTTCTCAACCTGGAAGAAGATAATGTAGGGGTTGTATTGTTAGGCCCTTCTAGACAAATCAAAGAAGGTTCTACCGTAAAACGTACCCAGCGGATTGCTTCAATAAATGTAGGTGAAGGCATCGTAGGCCGTGTAGTAGATACACAGGGAAACCCTATAGACGGTAAAGGGGGTATAGAAGGAGAAACATATGAAATGCCATTGGAGCGTAAAGCCCCTGGGGTAATTTATCGGGAGCCGGTTGCCGAGCCTTTACAAACAGGTATAAAATCTATAGATGCCATGATCCCGGTGGGGCGTGGCCAGCGTGAACTTGTTATTGGTGACCGCCAGACGGGTAAGACCACAGTTTGTATAGATACCATTCTTAATCAGAAAGAATTCTATGATGCCGGCGAGCCTGTATATTGTATTTATGTAGCTATAGGCCAAAAAGCTTCCACCTACATTTATTGAAGCAATCCGCTGGGTACGTTTTACGGTAGAACCTTCTTTGATTTGTCTAGAAGGGCCTAAC
>DRGP01000113.1 GCA_011050015.1 Leeuwenhoekiella sp.
ATTAATTACCGTTAGGGCTGGTTGCTGGCTTTATCGCATTCCAAACTTTAATTTTATCGCCTTTAGAAAGTCCACTTTTTACTTCTACATTGATCCCGTCACTTACCCCCAGTTCAATATCTTTTCGTTCAAAGTTCTGATCTCCCGTTTCAATTTCCACAAAAGGTTTTTGAGTTTTTGAATCAAATTGAACCAGAGCTTCCTTTACGGCAAGAACGCTATCTGCCCTGGCCAAAATGATTGAAGCATTTGCACTTAGCCCTGCCCGTATAAATGTAGTATCTGCTTTATCAAGCGATCCCTTGATCTCGAACTGAATAGCACCGTTTTCTTCAACTCCTTTTGGAGCGATATAATCTAAAGTCGCATCAAATTTTTTATTCTCAATAGCCCCAACGGTAATTTCAAGCGGAAGGTCTTCTTTGATCTTGCCCACTTCACTTTCATCAACCTTGCCTTCAAAAATCATATTATTGACATTTGCCAGAGATGCGATGGTAGTACCATCGTTAAAATTATTGGCTTCAATAACCTGGTTTCCTTCCTTAACCGGAACTTCCAGCACCATACCTGAAATTGTGGCGCGCACCGACGTGGTCGCAGCGCTGCCCAGCCCACTGGTGGTACCTGTTTTTACAATATCATAATTTTGCCTGGCCGATTGCAGACTAATCTGTTGTTGTTTATAATTTTGTAAGGCTTGGTCATAGGCCTGCTGTGCTGTATCAAAATCATTTGCTGCAAGTACGCCACTGTCATAAAGTGTTTTTTGCCTATCGTAAATGCTTTTTTGGTTATTATAGGCCAGTTTTGCGGTTTCCAAGGCAGTTTGTGCGCTCGTAATGTTATTTTTTGCACTAGTAAGAGAAGATACGTTAGGCACCACTTCAATTTTTGCGATAAGGTCACCCTCCTTCACAAACTCACCTGCTTCTACCAATATCTCTTCAATAATACCGGAAATATTGGGTTTAATGAGTATTTCTTCCCGGGGTACGATACTACCGGTGGCCACTGTACGTTTAATTATTGTTTCTGTAGTAGGTGTTTCTGTAGCGTAGCTTACGGGATCTTCCTGATCCTTCGCATAAATATACCAGATGCCTATGACAAATAGCACCACAATAACTACCAGGGTGACGATGGTTCCTGTTCTTTTCATTCTAAATTATCTTTTTTGATGATGGAAATATGGATTGATTGTTTTCGTTTAAATTTTCTTCTTTTTTGTTATGCTGAAAAACGGCTTCAGCTGCCTTAGAAATCAGGTTTTCAGTTAAATTTCTTCCGTTTATTGCTCTTTTTTATTTCATTTTGATTTTAATCAATACGCAATGCATCTACCGGTTTCATCTGCGTAGCGCGCGTAGCCGGTATTAATCCCGCTAGAATTCCCGAAACAATCAGGATGAGGAGCGCAACAATGACAACACCAATGTTTACTGAAGGATTTGCAAAGTTTTCAATGGGCCCATAGAGCTCAAGTATATAATTCATGAGCCAGATAAGGCCTGCGGCTACGGTTATACCCACCATGCCAGAAAGGATCGTGAGCACCAATGACTCCTGTAAAACCTGGGACTTTATACTCCACGGACTAGCGCCAAGCGCACGGCGGACCCCAATTTCTTTAGTCCGCTCTTTGACCACAATAAGCATGATATTACTTATACCGATAACACCACTCATGAGGACCAAAGCACCCACAAAGTATCCTACAAAACTCAAAATACTGAACAGCCCGTTTACTTTATCAAACTGTTCGGCCAGGTCAAAATTTCCTATCGCGCGTTCATCGGCTGGATTTACCGTATGCTGCGCGCGCATAATTTCCATAATATGGGATTTCAAAGATGTAATTGAGGTGCCGTCATTTGCGGTAATGGCCATATAACCTATATCTTCCCCCGTATTAAAAGCTTGAGCAAAGGTGGTAAAAGGGATGTAAATGGTATTCGCACTTTCTTCTTGATCACCATCACTATTTGTGCTTTTAAAAATTCCTATTACCATAAAATTCACTCCATTGATCTTGATGTAACTCCCCATAGGTTCTTCATCACGATCATAGAGCGACTTAACAACATCTACCCCTATAATGGCTACCTTTCGTTTTTCGTTTATATCTGAATAACTAACAAAACGTCCCGCGGTAAGATCCATGGGTTCCTGATTAATGTATTCTGGAAAATCGCCATAGATACTGAAAGCTCCCGTTTTTTCGTTACGCGTTACATTGTTTGCGCCGTTATATCCCCCCAGCTGATTGCGTGGCGAAACATATTTTAAAGCGGGGATCTTGTCTTTTAAAAGTTTAACATCGTCAAGGGTGAAATCAAAGCTGCGCCCTTTGGGGAGGCCTTTATAGGCCATCGATGTGCCTTGCGTCCACATAAACATGGAGTTGGTGGCAAAACCGGCAAAACCAGCCGTCACCCCGTTGCGCAAGCCATTGGTCAAGGCAAGTAGCAATACCAGTATCATGATCCCCCAGAACACCCCAAATGCCGTGAGCAACGTCCTGAACCTATTGGCATTCAGCGCTTCCAGAATTTCGGTCCAGCGATCTCTTGTAAACATTGTTTTGGGATTAAGCTATTAGCGGTTAGTTGTTATACGTTTTACTCGTTGCGCAGTGCATCAATAGGTTTTATATGAGCAGCCCGGCGTGCGGGAATAAAGCCAGCCACCGTTCCTGCCAAAATAAGAATGAGTACAGTGGTGATGGCCGTGTTGAAATCTACTTCTGGAAATTTTATAAAAGCACTATCTACCATGGGGCTGATCAATTCTAGTAGCCCAACACCTAGAAAAAGACCAAGAAAACCAGCAATGGAGGTTATAAAAATAGCTTCTTGAAGAACCATCCCAATAATGGAAGCAGGGGTTGCCCCTACCGCTTTGCGCACGCCTATTTCTTTGGTGCGCTCTTTTACAATGATGAGCATAATGTTACCCACGCCCACAACACCGGCGATGATCGTACCTATTCCCACAAACCAAAATACGGCGCGAATGGTATCGATAAGTGTATATATTTTTTTGGCCTCCTCAAGGGTTCCATAAATACGTACCGCTCCACTATCATCGGGAGCAACACTGTATTTGGTTTTCAGGTCATTTTCAAAGCTTTTTTCCATTGCAGTAGAAAGAGCAACCGCTTGATCAAAATCATCTTGCATCTTTACCGTGTAGGACATAGAACGCAATGTATCGCCCGCATTAAACGAACGCTGCGCGGTAGAAAGCGGAATAAAGACACGTGATTCTTCCCGATCGCCACCCGGGTCTGAATAAACCCCCACCACTTTAAAGTTGATACCATAAATAGTAACCAATTTTCCTACGGGATCCTCATTCTTAAAAAGCTCTTGTTTGACTTTATTTCCTATAACAACTACTTTTTCTACGCCACTCACATCGGTTGCGTTTAAAAAACGGCCGGCGACCATACTTTCGTTTTCAATAAATTGATTCTCTGGATAGGCGCCTTCAATACGGTAATTCCCAGTCTGGTTTTCATAATTTACCTGGCCTCCCCATATAGTGTATAAAGGAGTTTTATATTCAATATCATCTTCATATTTTCTGCTTAAATTCTGATAATCATCTAAGTGCAGATGTATTCTTCGGCCAGGGTTGAGCCCTTTGTATTCTTTTGTAGTAACATCTGTACGAATGAAAATAAGACTAGCCGCATCCTGTTCAAACTGGGAGCTGATACCTTTTTCAATACCAGTGCTAAATCCCAATAAGATCACAAGAATAAAAATACCTGAAGCTACAGACAGGCCTGTAAGAAACGTGCGCAGTTTATTCATGCGTATCGTTTCAAATATTTCCTGCCACCGCTCTACATCAAACATGATTCATTGCCCTTACTTGTTCAACATATTTATCATCTATGATAACGCCATCCTTGAGGTTTACGATACGCTTTGTCATATGAGCTATATCATCTTCATGGGTCACCACTAAGATCGTTTTCCCCTCATCATTAATGCCTTGAATTAAATCCATAACTTCATGAGATGTGGTGGTGTCAAGAGCCCCGGTAGGTTCATCGGCTAGTAGGACTTTGGGATCACTTGCTAGGGCACGGGCTATGGCAACACGCTGCTTCTGACCTCCCGACAGTTCACTGGGAAGATGCCCAGCCCATTTACCTAGGCCTACTTTCTCCAGGTAATGCATAGAACGGTCTACACGCTCATTACGCTTCATGCCCTGATAATATAAGGGCATCGCGACGTTGTCTAGTGCACTTTTATAATTAATAAGGTTAAAGGACTGAAATATAAAGCCTAAGAATTTGTTCCGGTATTGCGCTGCGATTTTTTCGTTAAGATTTTTAATGGGAACATTATCTAATGTGTAAGAGCCGGAATCGGCTTCATCAAGCATTCCCAGAATATTTAGAAGTGTAGATTTACCAGAGCCCGAAGAACCCATTATAGAAACCAGTTCACCTTCTTTCACCGTAAAATCAATTCCCTTGAGTACGTGTAGGGAATTAGATCCCATGTGGTAGGATTTATGAAGATCTTTTATTGTAATCATATGCTAGAAAGGGTTTTTGATCGGTACATTTTAGATACTCAAAGTTCGTAGCACCCCCTTAAAAGACTCTTTAATTCTTAAAAAGTAACTTAACAAAAGTTATAAATTTGTTAAAACGCCACTAATTATTGCTTTTCAGGCTTCTTCCGGCTCTTGTAGATGTACCAGATCAGACCGCCCACTAGAATGTAGGGAATAGCCATGAGATAAATGATTCCGTTATTTACACCTTTAGCCATACTATTATCTGCTTCGCTCTGTAACACGGCGCGACACATTGCACATTGTGCATCTGCCGGAAGCACCACTATTAAAACTAATATCGAAAAAAGTAAATATTTCATTGAATTAGGTATTTAGACAGGGTAATAAGGGGATATCAAAATATATACCACGACACCGGTTACGGCTACATATAACCAAATGGGAAAGGTGATCTGAGCAATTTTTCTATGTAAATTAAACTTTCCGGTAATTGCACGTACGTACGTAACCAAAACAAAGGGAATCACACCAACAGAAAGAACAATATGAGTAATAAGTATGAAATAATACACATACGAGAAGGCACCTATAGATGCTCTTTCGGCAGCGCTTACCACGCCATCATAATTGGCATCACCAAACTTTGTAGAATCTGAAGTCGCGTGATACAACACATAAAGTATAAGAAAAAGCGTAGATAAGCCTATGGCAAATTTCATGAGCAATTCATGAGTTGATTTATTGCCTCTTTTTATCTGTATAACTGCAGTTATCAAAAATACCGCTGTAAGTGCATTAATAGCTGCATAGATAGGAGGTAAAATCCCTATGCGCTCCACTCCCGGGATACGTACGGTAAATAAAAACGCAACAGCTATGGGAATAGTTACAGAGAATATAATTATCCATAAATTGTAATTACGTCCTTTTGTAACTTCTTTACCCATTACTTATCCTTCTTTAAAAGTTTGTTAATATCTTCTATCAACATATTGATTTCTGGGTTTTCTCTATCTTCTGTTTCGGCCGCTCCGCGGGGGATAAAACCCCTGTAGTAAATTTTTGGGTTCCCAAAACCATCCATGCGCGATCGTATAAAACCATTCTGATCTACGAGCGCAAAAAGTCCAGAATGCAAAAAACTGTCTTTTACGTTGGGATTTGCTTGTGCCAGAAGGCCAAATTTTTCATTGGCCATTGTATAAATGGAATCTTTGTTGCCGGTAAGAAAATTCCAGTGTGGGTAATTAGCGCCGTATTCGTCAGCGTAGGCTTTTAAAACCTTAGGCGTATCATGCTCTGGATCTATACTTATACTTGCAATACCAAATTTATCGGAATCTTTAAATTCCTTTTGTATCTCAAGCAAATTTTTGCTCATGGGAATGCAAATATCCGGGCAACGGGTAAAGAAAAATTCTACCAGAAAAACCTTCCCCCTATAGTCTTTATCGGTAATGGTATCCCCATCCTGATTGACTAACTGAAACTCTGGCACCCGGCGTTCTTTCCCGTTGATCTTTATATACGAGAGTTCTGCATTATTAGTACTGCTCTCCTTAACATTAGCAACATTTAGGCGGTCATTCTCTACCACACTGCCTGTTTTCATGCGCTCTATAATTTTTGGGATGGTAATGATCCCAAAGATAAAGACGATAACTGCAATCCCTATATACGTTTGTTTTCTGTTCATTTTACTTTTGTCTATCTGCGTTATTCTTCTTGAGTGCAAGGCGGTATTCTGCCAGGACGATTTTTACATCATCTTTCATTTTATTTGCCAGTTCTGAAATGTCTGTGCTGTTATAACCGTACAGCGTTCCCACATCTTCATCATCATCCCGCCCGCGAAGGTTTCTGTCTTTATCTACAATGAATACATAGGGGGACCCGCTTTTTTGCGTCCAGCGGTGCGCGCTGTTCAAACTGTTGAAAACCTTCTTAATTTGTTCCTCTTCGGCATATACAAATTTCCAGTGGCCCATATCGCTCACGCGCGATAATTGCCTTATAATATCCTGAAGTTTCTCATGTGAAACGGCTTTGGGAACAAGATATAAAAACTGAAAATCTTTAAATTCATAAAAATACTTATAGATTTTCTGATTTAAATTGAAAAGCACAGGACCTTCTTTTTCCAGGTCTGTACCCAGAAAACCAAGAACGGTTATTTTATCCCGGAGTTTATGATCTTTGGCAAAGTCTAATTCTGCCACGTCTTGAGAGACTACGGGCAGTTTAGCAAAATTATGTACGCCAGAGGCGAAAAAAAGATAGGCTACCACCGGCAACACAAACAGAATACCTAAAACAAAAAACTTTTTAATCTTCATCCCTGCAAAGTTATGCGATAAGATTAGAATTTAAAGCCCCAGAAGAACTTTAGCTGAAAAATTTTTGGTTGGTCTATTCTTGGTTCAGTCGGTAAAAAGCGAAAGGTTATCTGGTACTGTTTAAAATGAACTCAAGAAGTGAACGTAGCTCTTAAAAATCCCAGTTTTGAAAACCATTGGCGTACACATCATGAATGTAATCTCCCTCTGTTAAAAGTATAAATACGAGATAAGCAATGAGGAAAACCGCAGTCCACACCACAGACCTGCGCAGACCTTTTGTTTCATGCTCCATATGCATGAACGCCCAGGTAATATAATACGCTTTATAAACCGTAAGGATGATGAAAATCCAGTTGAGCAACTTCATCCTTGCGAGATACGTATCTTCCAGAAATTCTGGCCTAAAGATTCCCAAAACCACCTCTACAATGGTCACTACCGAAAGAATGATGAAAACAGTCCATATTCTTTTTACGGCAGAATTACTTTTAGATTCGTTTGTATGTGATGCGTCGTGTGCCATTTTATATGTATAAATACCGCTGCGCGGAAAATGTTTTAAAAATTATACCAGATAGAAGAAAGTAAATACAAATACCCATACTAAATCTACAAAGTGCCAGTAAAGCCCTACTCTTTCAACCATTTCATAACTGCCCCGGCGCTCATAAGTACCTATAATCACATTAAAAAAGATGATAATGTTTATGAGAATACCCGTAGAAACGTGAAAACCGTGAAAACCGGTAATAAAGAAAAAGAAATCTGCAAATAGGGGCGCGCCATATTCATTGTGCTTTAAGTTAGCACCCTGTACCACACCTACACCGTCTTCAGATAATTTCTTTATAGATTCTTCTCTGGAAAGTATCGTTTTTTGTCCGTTTTCATTAATTACATCGGTACGAACAAGTATATTGTCATCTTCCATAAAACCGGCCAGCACTTCGCTGTAGGTTACCGTGGGCATGCTGGATTCACTCTGGTACCATAGAGCTTCGCTTCGGGTAAGGACCGTACGTTCTGAAGGTAATTGTCCTGCAAAGTCCTCAAGGGCCACGCGTTCTCCTTCCGTATTTACAAATTGAAGGATCCTCCCGGCGTTGGTTTCAACGGCACCGTACTCGCCTTGTATAAATTTCGTCCATTCCCAGGCTTGCGCCCCTACGAAAATAATCCCGCCTATGATCGTGGCAAACATGTACCAGATCACTTTGTTTTTTTTCATATGGTGACCGGCGTCAACCGCAAGTACCATGGTCACCGATGAGAATATGAGCACAAAGGTCATTGAGGCTACGTAATACATGGGCGCATCTACCCCGTGCAGAAACGGAAAGTGGTTGAACACCTCATCTGCAATGGGCCATTCTTCTATAAACTTAAACCTTGAAAAGCCGTAGGCTGCAAGAAATGCAGAAAAGGTAAGACCATCCGAAAGGATAAAAAACCACATCATCAACTTTCCATAACTGCCCCCCAGTGGTTGGTTACCCCCACCCCAGGTTTTACCTTCTGTGCCTGTTCTAACCGCAGTAGCGTCCATAAATAATCATTAATTTTATAAGCATTGCAAAAATAGGAATTTTAAAATTTAAATGTAATGTTAAACTGTAGATTTTAGAAGTGCCAAACGCAATAAAATTTCAAGTTTATCAAAAAACGGATGCAATCTCGTTGAAAATCATTTGCTTTTAATAAATAACACAACACTGAAATAATTTTATTTTACGTTGTCTTACCTGAAAAAAAGTAGAAAAACAAACAGATACACCCACAATATATCTACAAAGTGCCAAAAGGTAGCCCCAAGAGAGATTCCCAGCATATTTCCCGCGGTATATTTTCCTCGAAAATTATTAACAAACATCACCACAAGTACAATGAGACCTCCGACCACATGCGCAATATGCGTAATCACAAAAGCATATATAAAAGAAGTAGTCACATTGCTCTCACTGCCGGTAAAAAAGTAACCGTTTGCTATAATCTCGTCAAAGCCTACAAACTGCATATACACAAAGGCAATACCCAGTACAAGCGTGGCCGCCAAAAAAAGTTTGGCCTGCGCAGCGGCATTGCTTTTAATAGCGCGTTTTGCAAAGATCATGGTAAGGCTGCTTAAAATAATCAACCCCGTACTGATGTAAAACGCTTGCGGCAGCTGAAAATCAGACAGCCAGTCTTTACGTTCCTTACTTACGATATAAGCACTGGTAAGACCGGCAAACATCATAGAAAGCCCTACGATACCGAACCAGAGCATCATTTTTTTTGCGCGTATTATTTTTTCCCCTTCAGGTTGGGAGGTATAATCCATTCGTTATCTTATAAATTTATCTGCGACATATATGATCTGTACGAGCGTAATATAACTCACACTCATAAGCATTAATTTTTTGGCTGTGGTTGCGTCCATTTTTTTATAAAGCAGCAACGCATAATAGAGCAACATTAGACCCAGCACACCGATGAGCACACCGGCAACAGGAGTCAGGTAAAGGCGTCCTGTGGCACCAAAAACAGGGATTAGGGACACTAAAACCGTCCAAATGGTATATAAAACGACCTGTAAAGCGGTGCCTTTGTCCCGTTTTCCGGTAGGCAACATAAAAAATCCACCTTTTTTGTAATCTTCATATAAAAACCAACCTATCGCCCAGAAATGGGGGAACTGCCAGAAAAATTGCAACATAAATAATGTACCGGCCTCAATGCCAAAATCATTGGTCGCTGCTACCCAGCCCAGCATAAATGGAATGGCTCCGGGAAAAGCACCAACAAATACAGACAAAGGTGTTTTTGTTTTTAAAGGTGTATAAACACACACGTATAAAAAAATGGAAATACCACCGAAAAATGCCGTTTTTGGGTTAATAATATACAAAGTGACCAGACCAAAAATGGTAAACGCACTCGCAATGGCAAAAGCCATGGGCACGCTCATACGCCCGGCCGGTATAGGCCTGTTTTTTGTACGATCCATGAGCTGATCGAGATCCCGCTCTATAATCTGGTTATACGCATTTGAGGCACCTACCATAAAATACCCACCCACGGCCAGCAGAAGGGTTGTGCTCCATGAGATCGTCTGTACGCCCAGAAAATACCCGGCCATGCTTGAGAATACGACACTTAATGCCAAGCGCATTTTGGTGATTTCCTTAAAATCGCTCCAGACTGAAGTTTGTACCGTATGTGTTTTTGCGATGCTCAAGCTCGTTTTAACTGCTTTTTAAAAAGTGGTGCAAAGATACAGCGCAAGGCTATTTTAGACAATGAAATCGCTGTTAATGTTATAGAAGCACTTCTTTTTTCATATTTCTAAAATTACAGCTGCTGAAAAAAAGATGTATCTTACCAAACCAACTTAAAAATATGCCATGAAAAAAATTACTTATTTCTTCACCATTCTGTTTTTAACCTCTTGCTACTCCGGTTTTGCGCAGCGGGATTTTTCTACAGTAAACATCGAAATTATACCCGTAAAAGACAGTATTTACATGCTCATGGGAAGTGGCGGCAACATTGGTATTTCAGTAGGTAAAGATGGTGTTTTTATGATTGATGATGAATTTGCAGCTCTTTCTGAAAAGATCACCGCGGCCATCAGGACGCTGAGCGACAAACCTATTAAATTTCTGGCCAACACGCATTTTCATGGTGATCATACCGGTGGAAACGCAAAATTTGAAGAAACAGGAGCCATTATAGTAGCGCAGGAAAACGTGCGCAAGCGCTTAAAAAGCGACGACAATACCGTAGGCCTCCCCGTCATCACTTTTGACAGCGATCTCACCCTGCACCTTAACGGCAACGACATTATGGCTACGCATGTACACAACGCGCATACCGATAGTGACGCGCTTATTTATTTTCCACAGAGCAATGTGATGCACACCGGCGATACCTTCTTTAATAATGGTTTCCCATTTATCGATTTAAATAGCGGCGGAAGCATTGCCGGCGATGTGGAAGCTGGCCAAGCCGGACTCATGCTCACAAACACAGATACCAAATTCATTCCCGGCCATGGGCAACTGGCCAACTACGAAGAATACAAAGCCTATGTGGAAATGCTTAAAACACTACAGGAAAACGTCCAAAATGCCATCAATAATGGCAAAACGCGCACCGAAATCAGTGCTATGGAGAGTTTGAGCAGTGCTTTTTACACAGATGCCGAAGCAGAAAAAAGCTTTATTACCGGTCCCAAAATAAGGGAAACAATTTATGACAGCCTTACGGAAAAAGCGGAATAAGTGTTATTCCAGCCCCACTGAATCGTACACCTGTACGCGCTCCCAGAGGTGCTCTGACTCGTCTATAAAAACATGGTGCACATCTTCATCTTGGTATTTAGCCTGAATTTCCTTGGAAGGAAATGTCAAAACCAGCGAATACGTCCAGGAGTTGTCTACCACTTCGCGGGGTGTTTCGGCCGGTGTCCCTATAAAATGAGTTTTAGCATATTTACTGCTTTTTAAGAACTTCTTCAGAGAAGCCTCAAAATCTGCCCGATCTTGCTTGTTTTCTGGGTTTTTGAGCCAAAAATAGACGTTGTGTACAAAGTGAGAATCAAATTCAGTTGTTGTGGTTTGGTTTTGTGCTTGCATCAGTTGAGTTGAAGTTATACAAATGAAAAAAAGTAGAGCGTATTTCATAGAATTGGTTGGTTTTCTTCTGTTTTAATGCCTTAAAGATAAGTTTTTTCAAGAAAAACGATCAGCAAAAGGTACTCAGACTTTCTCAAAATCAAACTCTATCTGGCCAGATATTCGGCAATTCCCCGCTAAATCCCATCTGTGGCATTTCATTAATTTTTTTCATTTCATCTTCAGACAACTCGAAGTCAAAAATATTCCAGTTTTCTTCAATGCGCGCTGGTGTGGTTGATTTTGGGATTATAACAACGTCGTGTTGAACGATCCACCGCAAACAGACCTGCGCCACAGATTTGCCGTGCTTCTTTGCGATTTGAGATAAAACGCTATTCCCAAAAACCTTACCCCTGGCTAGTGGAGACCAGGATTCTACCACGATACTGTGCTCTTTACTAAAATTTGTCACTTCAGGCTGCCAATACCCAGGATGGAATTCGATTTGATTTATTGCCGGTTTTACTTTTGCAGTCTCAAAAAGCGCTTCTAGATGCCCGGGCCAAAAATTGCTTACCCCTATCGATTTTATTTTCCCTTCCTCCTGTAATTCTTCCATCGCACGCCAGGTTTCAGCGTTGGCCTCTTGCCAGTTGTCATAATTTTTGGCATTGGCCGGCCAGTGGATTAAATACAAATCAAGATAGTCTAATTCTAATTTTGCCAGGGATTCTTCAAAAGCCTTTTTTGTTTGCTCATAACCCAAACGCTCCCGCCATAATTTTGTGGTGACAAAAATTTCTTCTCGCGGCACACCACTGGCTTTGATCCCCTTGCCTACCGCTTCTTCATTTTCATATTTTGCAGCAGTATCAATCATACGGTAGCCCGAATTCAGTGCAATCTTAACGGATTCTACGCCCTCCTGACGGGTAGCTTTATAGGTGCCAAAACCTAGCATTGGGATTTTATGGCCGTCATTTAGGATTTGTTTCTTCATCTAATTCTTTTTTATTGCTTACAAGCTAAAAAAATCCTGTCGTAGTCAAAAATTTAATGACAAAGTAAAACAAAACATCTATCTTTTTTTGATAAAAATTAGACTGAGGAGTTATTTATCGTAATATTGCAATGAACAAATTAAGAAGAAATGGGATTAGCAAAAACAGAATTATATACCGATCTGCAAAACGAAATCTCGTTATTCGCCAAAGTGTTTGGGCATCCGGCTAGAGTGGCGATTTTGGAGCATTTATTCAAAATTAAACAGTGTGTTTGTGGCGATTTGGTAAATGAAATAGGACTCGCCCAACCTACCATTTCTCAGCATTTAAAAGAACTAAAGCATTTAGGCTTAATAAAAGGAAATGTAGAAGGAACAAGTGTTTGCTATTGCATCAATGTCGAAAATTGGGCTAAAATGAAAAAAATAATGATTTCATTTTTAGATCAAGACATACCCAATCCTGACTGTTGTTAAAAAAATTGAATTAATTAATCGTATAATCGCAATAAACAAATATAAAATGAAACTTTCAGCAATAAAAAATACATTAAACCAATTGGAAAAAATTGCTTTTCAATTGCCCAATGGCGCATTAGTGCCCAATCATTTCCACGTTACAGAAGTGGGGAAAATAACAAAACACTTCATTGATTGTGGCGGAACGGAAAGAAAAGAGGAAGTCGCCAACTTTCAACTTTGGGATGCAAACGACTACGACCACAGATTACATCCTGATAAATTACTTGATATTATTGAACTTTCAGAAAAAATTCTGCAAATGGGCGATCTGGACATTGAAGTTGAATATCAAGGTCAGACAATTGAAAAATTCGGGTTGGAATTTGACGGAAACAACTTCCTGTTGACCACAAAACAGACTGACTGTTTGGCTAAAGAACAATGTGGGATTCCAACCGAAAAGCAAAAAACAAAATTATCTGACTTGAATGAGGAGCCGTGCTGTTCCCCAGATGGAAACTGTTGCTAAAATAAAAAACTCCCAAAAAATGACAACCACATCATCAAGCCTGTTTTCAGAAATAGAAAAATTAATTGAAGAATTAAATCCTCAAACTATTCAAGACGAACGGAAAGCGGTGTTACAACCGCTCGTTGATTTTATTCAGTCGAAAATAACAACAAGTCAAGAAATTCGAATCAATTTTATCTGCACCCACAATTCAAGAAGAAGTCACTTAGCGCAAGTCTGGGCGCAAACCTTAGCCTCCCATTTTAATATCAAAAATGTATGCTGTTATTCTGGGGGTACAGAAAGCACAGCACTTTTTCCCATGGTAGCCGAAACATTGAAAAATTCTGGTTTTAAAATCCAAAAGCTATCAGAAGATAATAACCCTGTTTACAGCATTAAATACGCAGAAAATGAACACCCTATCATTGGATTTTCAAAAAAGCTGGATGCTGATTTTAACCCGAAATCTGAATTTGCGGCCATTATGACTTGTGATTCAGCAAATACAGGCTGTCCATTTTTTCCAGGGGCGGAAAAACGTATCCCAATAACTTTTGAAGATCCAAAAGCATTTGACAATACACCGCAACAGACTGAGAAATATAAAGAAAGAAGTCTGCAAATTGCAACCGAACTATTTTATGTATTCTCCCAAATCCAATCTTAAAAAATGGTACAAAATAAAAAATTAAGTTTTCTTGACAGAAACCTCACCCTTTGGATTTTTGTCGCTATGGCAATCGGCGTTGGGCTTGGATATTTTATCCCAACATTTCCAAACTTCATCAATTCATTCAGTAGTGGAACCACTAATATCCCAATAGCCATTGGTTTGATTTTAATGATGTATCCTCCACTTGCAAAAGTGAATTATGCCTTGCTACCCAAGGTTTTTAGGAACACGAAAATCCTTTCCATTTCGCTACTCCTCAATTGGATAATTGGTCCTGTTTTAATGTTTGTCTTAGCCATTACATTTTTGCGGGATTATCCCGAATATATGGTAGGTCTTATTTTGATTGGGTTGGCGCGTTGTATTGCGATGGTTTTGGTCTGGAATGACCTCGCCGAAGGCAGCAGCGAGTATGGAGCAGGATTAGTGGCGCTGAATAGTATTTTTCAAGTATTTGCGTACAGTTTTTATGCGTGGGTTTTTATAACCGTTCTCCCCCCTTATTTTGGGTTTAAAGGAGCCATTGTAGATATTTCCATTGCAGCAATTGCTGAGAGTGTAGCGATTTATTTAGGGATTCCATTTGTGCTGGGTATATTAAGCAGGCTAATTTTAGTAAAACTAAAAGGCGCGGAATGGTACACCAATAAATTCATCCCCACGATTTCACCCATGACCTTAATTGCACTGTTATTTACGATTGTGGTCATGTTCTCACTAAAGGGAGAATTAATCGTTGAAATCCCGATGGATGTTCTAATTATTGCAGTACCGTTGCTTATCTATTTTACGTTAATGTTCATCATTGGCTTTTTCGTTACCAAAGCAACAGGAGCGGAATACGACAAGACGGCTTCGGTAGCTTTTACAGCAGCAGGAAATAATTTTGAACTAGCAATTGCGGTTGCCATCGCGGTTTTCGGACTCAATTCGGGACAAGCCTTTGCCGGGGTTATTGGCCCCTTAGTTGAAGTACCCGCATTGATTCTATTGGTACGGGTTTCCTTTTGGTTAAGAAAAAAGTATTACTAAAAAGGATAATTACAATGGACAGACTCGTACGCTCGAATCTAGGTTTCAAGGAATTTCTTAAACGCATCTTCCCAGAAACAGCAATGTGCGATACATTAAAACATCGACGGGAATTAAATCCACCCCCCGTGCAAAAAAAGGTAGGTAATCTGCTAAAAACTCTAAACCGAAAAAACTTCTGATCAATGTGCCATTACAGGTTCGCTCATCGCCTCTCCGATCTTTAAAAGATCGCTGACTTCCTGCTCTGTAAAATCGTAGGGAACCGGTTTTGCGATGCCAAAAACGCCGTGCAGTTTACCCTCGCGCATCATGGGTACCGCAATAGAGCCTTCTACCTTGGTCTCTTTGGCCGCTGGGCGTGCAACGCCTGAATCATCAGTTTGCAGGTTGCACATTTCTACAGGTTCTTTTCTTTCGGCAGCAATGCCGGCCATTCCTTTTCCAATAGGGATTGTACTTAATTTAGGAAGCAAGAAATCTGGAATGCCTTGTTGTGTCTTTAACTGCAATAAATTGGTTTTTTTATCTAGAAAATGGAGCGTTCCGGTCTTGCAATCAAAAAGTCCTATGATGTCAGCGAGTATTTTTTCCCAGTTAATATTGGGTTGTTTTAAGGATTCCAAGACAGCTTCGACCGCGGGTGTGCTTTTGTTTTTCATGGTTTTATTTTGATCTATTGTAAGTTCTTTCTATCTATAAAATTAAGGTATATTCCTTAAAGCGCCCAATAGAATTACAATTCTATAAATTTGACAAAAATCAATTAGTAGGATATTATTCAGCCGTAAATGTAAAAACACGAATTTTATAAAGCAGTTTCAAAGAATGTGCTAAGATCCTAATGACCTTAAATAAATAGTCAACAAACTTCAGCCATTTCTGATCATGATGTAAAAATCAATACTTACCCAATCATTGATTTTTCCGAGCCGATTAAATAGTCATAAACAATAGTAGGGATTACTCCTGACAACAAACCAAATTCGCATCTGATGATTTTTTGAGATACGATTCTGTGTTTATTTTTAATATTTTGTCATATTTCACAAAAGTAAGGTTAGGGGTGTAGTTCATATATTGAGTAATATCCACCTCACCACGCATCCACGCTAGGTAAATTGCTGGAATATTGACCCCGGCTTCATGCGTAAACGGATAACCACCGCCAAATCTTGGGTTCATTTCTAAGAGATATACCTTGCCGCGACGCACTAAAAAATCACAATCCATATTCCCCACATGTCCTGTGGCTTGTCCTATTTTTTTTCCTAAATCCAAAAAATAGCTATTTACCACAGTTAGCGCCTTATCAGTCTCTCCAGAACGCATGGCCACTTTTTTTCGCACAAAACTTTTTTGATAGACCCCATTGAGATCGTTTAAAATGTCCATTCCGTATTCCGCACCTTTTATTTTTTCCTGAATTAAGATGCATTTCTCTATATCTATCTGGTTAGTCTCCTTTAACACAGAACGCGACAATTGAAGTTTCAACAGGCGATAGCATAAAATGAGTTCCCCTTCGTCATGGGCTTCCAGAATACCCAGGGAAGCTGTGCCCCACCTGGGTTTTAAGATTACTGGATAGTCCATTTTACCAAGATCTATCGCACTGCATGCTTCATCTATGGTCAAAAAGGTCTGTGGTGATTCAATATTTAAGCTCTTAAAAAATGCATATGTCTTCCATTTATCAAATGCGATATCTATGGTTTCGCTATTAGAAACAAAAAGGCGAGCTCCTAATTTTTCCAATTCTCCTTTATGTTTTGACAATAACGGCAATTCCAGATCATTTAAACAAACAACCGCGTCAACAGCGTGATCCCTTATGATCTCTTTTATAGTAGCTAGATACCCCGGATGATTTACAGAAGGCACCACGATACTCAGATCTGCCACGGCAAGTGCTGGTGCCATTATATGACTATCGATTGCGATTATCTTACCAGATCCCCGCATAGCTTCCCTAAAATAATCCAAAAGATAATTTCTTCTTCCGGCACAAGTAAATAGAATGTTCATTATTGGTGGTTTTAATATGCATTAGAACTGGTAAGCTTCATTAAGGTTTTCGTTACACTAAAGTGCATCAAGTATAAACGACGCGCTGCTTAGCTTTCCTTCCCCGTCACGGAAATCGCGTTCATGGTCTTAAATTTTAAAATCGTAAATATGCATTCCTCCTTTCGTGGTCGCGGCTGTAAAAAAGGGTTCCCCACTATTTTTTACCTAAAGTGCTACATGGATTACCATAAAAACCGGTATAAACAACAGTAGACCGATGAATGCTATAATAAAATCAAGGATACGTTTTATATATCTTTTATACATTTTCAATTTGGGGTTTAAGGCTTTCGTCTATTTTTTCCTTGAGATAATTGTTTACGGTAAGCCTTCTTTTTCCTGATGACAATTGAGGTATTCCCTGTACAAAATCGATCTGTACATCAGCATCTGTCCCCAGATAGCTTTTCAGCATGGCAATAAGCTCTTGGCCTTTATCAAAGCCCTGTTCAACATTGAGTTTTAGAATGTATTTTTTCCTTTCCTCCTGTATTAACTGAAACTGCTTAATATCTGCATAAGGCTCTAGGTGAAAAATAATAAATGGCGATTGAATACGGCCATCTGTTTTATAAATCACATCCATTTTTCGCCCCTCGACCTTTAAAAAACCGGGAGCCCCGTTAAAGTATTCATTTTCTCCGCTCATAATAGCCAGGTCGCCCGTGTCGTAACGTATCATGGGCATGCAATGGTTAAAAAGGTCTGTGACCACAACCCGGCCTACTTCGCCATGAGCCACAGGAATATCTTTGTCCGGGTGCAGGATCTCTATGTAATAACTCGCCCAATTAATGTGAAAAAGATCACCTCCCCCGGGAAGCTGTAAAGACAAAATTCCATTTTCAAGATTGGAGTACCTGGAAAGCACCGGGGCGTCAAAATATTTTTCCAGCTGTGCCCGGGTGCGGTCGCTCAAGGCTTCAGACATTGCGATTATACATGAAATATCTGCCTTGATGGGCGTTGCGCCCGTACGCTCTAAATAATTACAAATCTCCCGAAGCGCAGAGGAATAGGCCAAAAAAACCTTGGTTGAATCATCTTTTTTTACGGTAGTTATAAAATCTGAAAGATATTCATCAGAAAATTCGGTAACATCAACCATTTTGATGTTCCTCAACCAGGTGGTCAGATTACTTTTGGTATGCATCTTAAACCACTTTCGTATATAATAAAGCCGATACCCCACCTCAAAACCCGCCTTTTTTTTAAAATAAATGGTGTCTGCGGTATTCCTTTCTTCTTTAGCCTTATTCTGTAAAGTCGTAAAAGGTGTGCCAGAAGAACCGCTAGTGGAAATCTCCCGGTTGTTCTTCCCCATATAGGTACTGGATAGGACATCTTCTTTATGATCTCTGATTATTGATTTGTTAATCACAGGAAAATCTGAAAGTGTCTTAAAATTCTTGAATGGTGCATAAAATACTGTGGTAGAAACGGCATGGGTTAATAGATTGTGCAATAGCTCATCCCTCCGATTTTGCGATGCTTCAGAGGTATAGTTTTCCAAGATAAATGCGATGTCTTTGTAATGCGACCTAACCCGTCCCCCTTTTAAAAAATCGAGGGACCAGAATGAATATTTGCGCATTTTTTCCAGTAAAGATTGTACCATAATCAATATTTCGTATTGGCTATTAATTCCTTATAAAGTGGATGCTTAACATAGCCGCCATAAGCCACCTCGCCCACGGTAATTCCTGGGGTATTATTACCTTCTACAACCACTGGCCCATCTAATGTAATGGCTATATCCCACCCGGATAGCCTATTGGGGATATACTGAGTAAGCTTTCGAGCAAGATCACAGGCTTCCTTAAAAAAGGGGACTTCAAAATCTTTAAAAACAAAATGAGTATCAGGGTGTTGGTCAAAGGCCTTTCCCCCGTGGATCATCCCTTGTGTGGCTTTTTCTTTTAAGGTACCTTTCTGTTGATCGATGGGCACAAAAAAACCTCCTGAACTTACGTTGTCCACTACTTTGCCTCCAGAACCAAAACGCATAAATGTACCTAAAATATGAATTTCTCCATCATTAGCAATATAGGTCTCCAGACGCAAGGTGTTGACACTATTTGGGTATATTTCATTTATTGCGGGGTGTTGGTCAATAGCGGTCTGGTGTATAAAATAATGGCTCAATAACCTTTTAGCAATGGGCTCTAGCTGCTTTTTTAAGTTAGATTTACTGAGTAGGTGAACGTCTTTACCACCGTAGCCATTGAGCGATTTAATAAAAAGCTTTTCATGCGCAGATGTATCAAATACTTTCTCAAAAAAAAGAAACAAATTCTTTTCGTCGTTAATATTAAGCACTTCATCGTTATAAAAAAATTCATTTTTCAAATTATACCCTAGCATTTTTGGCGTAGGAAAGCTATGCCGCTCACAAAAATTTGAAAAAATCAGTTTGTTGCTCAACAAGGGTACAAATTCTTCCTGATTGTGTTTTTTACAGAGTATAATATCCTCGTACTCCTTCATATCCAGAAAATCCTCGGGGTTTGTCACGCCTTTTCTATAAAGCAATCTTCCAAAATAATGGATGGGAAAATTCTTCTTGATACGCCATATACTGAGCACCTCTTTTCCCATCTGGGAAATACTTTTCCTATCCTTATCGCCAAGGAATATTTTTATGCGCTTACTGTTTCTCTTCAAGTCCACCATGATTTATGCAAAAGTGACCAATTTAACAAATATTTACGAAGTAAGTGGGGTTCTGGTTTTTGAAAAAAGAAAAAAATTTAAATATACTTTCTCAAGACGCTCTCACAAGTCCTGAAGTGGGAAACAGGAATAATATTAAATAGATATTCATCTTACGGCCAAAGAGTCAAAACGTACTGTTCTGGCGCAAGGATTAACAGGATCAAAGACATTTCATGCATATTATCCCGCTTCATTTTCTGCAGCCATTAATTTTTCACCTTTACCTGTTAACCTTTTTATTTTTTAGGTATTAAGCCACAAATAAGCTCGTGCACAAACCTTCTGAAAATTAACAATAACCTTTTAAAATGAACTAAAATGAAACTAGAACCGATTATTAAAGACACAGTAACCCTCGCCAATAGCGAGGTAAAGAAAATTGCAGATCGCGTTGCGAATACTGCCATCTTAGCCGCAGAAAAAGTCTCTGTAGAACCAAATTTTAAAGCTGAAAAAGACAGTTTTGAGAGTATTATGCAGCAACGTCTAAAAGTATTTGACCAGGCCAAGATCAAGAACATACAGCAGTTAGTCACCCCTCTTGTAAAGGCATCTCAAGAAGTACGCACCAGCGTATATGGTGAACTGGGAAAAATAGACATCATGAAAGTAAAAAGCGTTGAGGATTCTGTGAAGAAATTAGGACCTTTAAAAATTGAACGTAAACTGTTGGGCTTGCGCGTAGCGCCACTGAACACAGATTTGTCTGACGCTCAGATCAAGAAATATCTTGATGATCAGGGTGAAATTTTAAATACCCATAACATCACTTCAATTGACGCCATTACCGGCGGCGGAAGGGTTTTTGGCGATATTGGTCAGGTTTCTGAAAATGTGGATATAGAACTGGACGACTTTCAACCACAAGCAGTAACAGACAAACTGGGTCTTTATATCCGCCGGGTTAAGTGTGTAGATGAGACTGGTAGCAATAGTTTCTTTGATCTTGAAAGTGAAAGATATGGCGATGATGAAATCGCTCTTGCCGGCACCTCGGTCGATGAAACTGGAGATACCAAAAAAATTCCTGAATTTAGAGTTGGTAACTCCTTTAACGACGGGGATACTAAATGGTACAGTCCGCACAAACAATGGAACTGGTTCAGTATGCGCGAAGGCGGTAGTAACTGGCCAAAATCCTACTACCTCACATTTATCCTGGCCGAAAAGGATAATGGAGGCCTATCTGAATTTTTGCAAAAGCTCTGGGACAAAGTAGGTAAGCAGGTAACTGCGGCTATTGCAGCGGCCATTGGTGGAGCAATAGGATCCTCTTTAGGTCCATTAGGTACCATTATTGGCGCAGCTGTAGGTTATGCCGTGGCCAAAATAGTAGAATGGTTTATCAAAATGTGGAAAGATGATATTTTTCCTCCCAAAACCATTAGTTGTACCGTACCTTCCTTTGGAGCCCGGTGGACTAAAAATGGCAGTTGGGGTTCTACAACTTCCGAGTTTAGAAATGCTCATTTTTATGGTCATGACGGACATTATTATATAGAATACTACTGGAGGTTATTTTCTTAAAAAGACCTCCTAGCCTGCTGAAAAAGTAATTTCCAGCGTAGAGCAATAATGCCATACTCAAAAAGGTATGGCATTATTATTTTATGCTCAGACTTTTGGTTATCCCTAAGTTATAGGCAATATAAATTGCGGTTACTTCCACTGTGAAACATTTCCTCTAAAACAACGGTTATATGAAAACTATAAATGATCTGGCTCAAATAATAAAATTATGGCCCTTTCACTTACCAGATATTGACCATCTTATCACAAGATCAGCACTCTTTGATAAAACAAAATCCAAATCTTTAAAAATTGGGATCATGGACACCGGAGTAGATAGGTCACATCCTTGCTTTGCAAATGCAAAACTAATAACCAAAGATTTTTCAGGAGGATCAAACCCAGTAGATGAGATCGGCCATGGCACTCATTGTTCCGCCTTGTTGATAGGTCATGAGACCGGGCGTCATATAGGTCTTATCCCAAGCGCCGAATTGTATGCAGCCAAGATCATTGGTCACCATAGAAATGGATCTCAACACACCGAAAAATCTATGGTCATGGCTTTAAAATGGCTTATAGCAAATCATGTACATTGTATAGTAATCACCCTGGGACGCCACAAACCAAGTTTTGCTATTGAAAGGGAAATCGGTTTAGCGCATGAGAAAGGTATTATTGTTATGGCTTCTGCCGGTAATCACGGGGGAAGTTTACCGCTATTTCCGTCTAGTATCCCAGGGGTAATCTGTGTTTCTGCCACGGGCAAGGATGGGTTGCCTCTTCCGGAATGTTATACCGGTGCGCTGGTTGATATTTTTGTTCCCGGTGAATCCATTTGTAGCGCAAACATCAATCATAACTATTCTGAAATGAGCGGATCTTCACAAGCTGCTGCACTATTTTGTGGACTTCTGGCGCGTAAGCTTTATTATTACCACGTTTTATAAAATGTTTTTAACGACATTTTCATGAACGCCTGAAGAAAATGAAACCCTAATAATCAAAATACCAGTTAAAAAGATCGGTTCTAAACCCTAAATTAATCCACAGAGTCTGTTCCTCCAAGTTTACAGGATCGTCAATAACCGTTTTATTACTGCGATAAAGAGCGGTCGTGTAGAGTTTTAAATTGGTCGCCGGGTTGAGTAAATAACCCACTTCAAGATTGCCCAAAAAGGTTGTGGTCTCATTACCCTGCCCTATGAAATTACCAGTATCTGCGGGGCGGTTTTCATCATTACCATAAATGCTTCCGCCATAATACACATCATTGATATTTCCGGTTTCAAAGCCGCGCTTTCCATAAATCACTTTTCCTGTACCATACCAGCGATCTCTTTCATAACGGGCAATTGCGATAAACTCACTAAAACTAGCACCCCATAAATGCGCCATACTTTGGTTGTTATGCCCGTAATTCAGAGTAATTTCATTATTGGAATAGACATACGGCCGCACTTGATTAAATTCCAATTGTAATTGCAAATTTTTTATAGCAAAAGCATCATAGTATTTAACACCCAGCTGTACGCCTTGCTTGTTTTTGTAGCTTTTATTTCGCCCGGTGATTGCATCTACCGAAAATTCATCAATGATCACCTGTGCGTAAGCATTAAAGCGGTCGCTGAATTTATATTTGGCACTCAATCCAATGAGCGCATTACCGCCACGCGAACCGGTAGAGAACTCGATCGCCCGGTAAAAAATCACCGGATTCAGGTAATTAAGATCTACACCCCGGTCGTTTTCATTCTCCCAGATCACATTCTCAAAAAAGCCCAGATTAAGGCGTTTGGAAACGTTGAAACTCAGGTAATGGTTCGCCATATATTTTGTTCGAAAAGAACCGTCGGCAGTTACTTCTGGCCGCACATCGCGCAGCGACATAAAGGTATTTGTATATTTAAATTTCCAGAAGGTCGTATTCAGTTTAATAAACGGATATGGGCTTGCATTATCACTTAGCAACAACGAGCGATACCCATCGCCTATAAACTGTTTACCGTGCCCCAACTGAATATTAAAATGTGTACTGGGACTATAAGATAAATATCCCGTAGCGATGGGATAATCAAAATCTCCGGAACGCGATTCTGAAGCCACGCCACGCCCGGGAACGATGGCAGGATTTCCTCCATCAGGCTTTAAGGAACGGGCATAACGGTTAAAATAGCCCGCAAAACTGCCCTGGCTCTCATAGAAAACGGTATAAAAATTCAGATTTTTGCCCAAACCGCCCTGAAAAACCAGCGCACGTGTGTTGTTATAGGTAAAATCCTGATCTTCATTATCAGCGGTTTCCTTACCCAGCATTAAATCTGCTGCGGGATCTACGGTAAACCAATAGTCTTCCCCCTGAAGTGTAACCATGTGCTCGTTCCAGAATTTACGGCCTAACCAGAAAGTTTTCTCCTTTAAAAGTCGGTTTTTCTGTGCTTCAAAATTATAATATTTACGTACCTCTCCATACACAAAAGGTTTCCCCGCCGTGTGGCTATTAGTTCCCACTTTATTCATTTCGGCATCAAAACGGCTATACACTTGGTGTGAAAAAGGAATATTCAATTGACTGGCATATTCATTATCGTGATAGGCCGTAGTTTTTATGGATTCATATTCATCGGTTATGGATTCTACCACTTGAGGTTCTTTCGCTTTAGCGGATGTGATATTTGCCGAATTGCGTTCTAGCGGAAGCTGAATTGCCATACTGAATTGCATATAGGTAGACCGCGAATTGTAAGTGGCAGGCTGTATCTGCGGCAGTACTTTAAAAACACGTTGTGTCTCTTGCCTCAGGTCTTCATAGGCCGTCTGCACATTAAGAACTTTAAAGAGACCTTCATCATTTACCTCAAAAAGAACCGTGATCTCCCCCTCATAATTACTGTCCCGCAAAGTTTTGGGGACTTGGAAATTTTCTAGGATTCGCGCTATTAGGGCTTGATCAAAACAGGAAGAAAAAGCTTGTGCCTGCACCTGTTCGCATTCCGGAAAAACAGGGTATTTTTCGTAATCGGCTTGTGCAGACTGACCATAAACGGCACTCCATGTCGCACCATATAAAAGCAGCAATAAAATGCTGGATCGCATACAACGGTATTGAAAGTTAGGATGCGAAAGGTAAGGCTTTTTTTAACTAAAAAAGCCCACATTGATTAAATATGAGCTTTTTATCGATCAATAAATACTAATTGTCTATCTTAAAAAGAATCGGCTGACCATAAATAACCTTTACTTTTTTACCTTGTTTCATGCCTGGCTGCATGTGTGGTATTTTATTGATCACGCGCCGTGCTTCGTTTTCCAACTGCTCATTGGCTGCCCTTGCTTTTACATCAGTAACAAAACCATTGTTATCTACCGTAAACTGTACATTAATGCGATTCAACCCTCTACTCGCAAAATCCTGAACCCGATCTGTATCAAAATTTTTTGTGATAAGTTTTTTAAGATTTTCCTGTAGGCAGCTTTTTCGTTCTGCATTAGACTCTAGGTTTTCGCAACCCGGGTAAATAGGCACAAATTCTACGGCATCAAGGGGTACTTCTTCAATAGGTTCTTCCTTTTCCACATCTACAATATCTTCTGGAGAAAGCTCATTGCTGGTAGAATCTTGATCTATGGGTATAAGATCATTTGGTTTTACCATTTCATCGGGCACTACCTCGGGTGGAAGAAGCTTAGAAACCTGCTCCAGCTTTTTAACAGGCTGCTGTTTTTTAGGCTCTAGCCGAAAGGTTTTATCCCAATCCTTAAAATCATCCTCACCAATCTTTAAAGTCTTTGTCTCATAGGCAGTAAGCGGCGACTTATATTTTATGAGAAAAATAGATAGTAGCAGGGCGACGATGAGACCTATCTGAAAATAAAGGGTGCTGTTTTTTTGTAAATTTGCACCATGCTTGCTTGTTGCACGACTTGGGTTTTGACCAACCAAAGTACGCTGTGTTGAATTTTTCATGAAAAATAATTTAATAGTTAATATGTTAAATTATTCACAACAAGCTTGCCAAAAAAAATCCCGTCTCACAAAAGTGGACGGGATTTCCTCATTTTAATATAAATTCTAAATCAATCCTGTATTTGGAATACGATAGGTAATGCATAAAGTACACCTACGGCTTTACCGCGTTGCATACCTGGTGTCATTTTAGGCAGCAATTTAGTCACACGTTCCGCTTCTTGTTCTAAACGGGGATGAGGACCTCGTGCACCCATAAATTCTACGCCTCCTTGTTTATTTATTTTAAACTGTACGTAAACTTTATTAATACCACTAAGGCCAAGCTCACTACCTAACTCTGTATTGAATTTCTTCCGTACAAACTCAGAAATCTTTTCAGACATGCACGCTTTCTTCGCAGCATTGTTTTTCTCATTCTCACAACCTGGATATACGGGTACATTTTCAATAACTGCAAATGGTACGTCGGCAATCTCCTCTGCGGGCTCCTCGTAGCTTACGTCTTTAACTTCTACTTTTTCCTCTTGATTAGTCTCGGTAGATTGTATTACGGTTTCTTCTATTTCCGCTTCATCCTCTACGACCTCAATCACTTCGGGAGCTG
>DRGP01000114.1 GCA_011050015.1 Leeuwenhoekiella sp.
ACAGATACCCTCAATACATATAATTAGAGGTTACGAAGACAACGATTTAACCCCTCTAGAGACTTAACCTGTTAAGACGGTGCTATATTGAAATATATAATAGTGTTTCTAAATCTATGCAAGATTGAAAAATGGTTAAACTCCCGTGAAAACACACTTATCTTCCTGATTATATAGCTATTTTTAACTAAAATAAAATCATATGCGCTCTATCTGGAACGGCTCTATCAGTTTTGGCCTCGTCTCTATTCCCATAAAAATGTATTCCGGTTCTGAAGACCGAAAAATTGATCTCGACATGCTGGATAGTCACGATCATGAACGCATTCGGTATAAACGTGTCAATGAAAAATCTGGAGAAGAAGTCGCCTGGAAAGATATCGTAAAAGGCTTTAAACGCGATGATGGTTACGTGATTTTAGAAAATGACGATTTTGATCAGGCGAATATGAAAAAGAGCAAAACCATAGATATCGAAGAATTTATTGAAGAAGATGATGTAAGCGATGTGCTGTTTAAAAAACCGTATTTTCTCGAACCCCAAAAAGAGGGTGGAAAATCCTACAACTTGTTGCGCGATGCGCTTAAAAAAACTGGAAAACTGGGTGTGGCGACTTTTGTAATGCGTCAAAAGGAGCATTTAAGTCTTATAGGTGTTTACAAAAATGCTTTGGTGCTGCACGTGATCCGTTTTGATGATGAGATCAGAAATCCTTCTGATCTTAAATTACCCAGCACCAAAGTTTCTAAAAAAGAAGTCGATATGGCGCTTTCGCTTATAGAGCAATACACGACCAAATTTGACGCCAAAAAATATAAGGATGTTTATAACGACCAACTTTTAAAAATCATTAAGGATAAAGCATCGGGCAAAAAGCCAAAAGCAAGCGAAGATGTCGATACCGCTCCTACTCCGGCCAAAGACCTGATGAGCAGACTTAAGGATAGTCTGGAGAAAAAGAAAAAATCTAAAGCTTCCTAAACAATTGCCATGGGCCTTGAGGAATATAATGCCAAACGAAAATTCAATTCCACCTCAGAACCACAGGGAGAACCTGATGTAGACAATCAAAAACGCTTTGTGGTGCAACGCCATGATGCGCGCAAATTACATTATGACCTTCGGCTGGAGATGGATGGCGTACTCAAGAGTTGGGCAGTGCCTAAAGGCCCTTCCCTGAATCCCAACGATAAGCGGCTTGCCATAAATACCGAAGACCACCCCGTAAAGTACTTGATTTTTGAAGGTGAAATCCCCAAGGGAAATTATGGTGCCGGCGATATGCAGATCTGGGATCACGGAACCTATACCATAAGTAAAAGTGAAAATCTTACCGAAGGGCTAAAACAATATGCCCGTGGAGACTTGAAAATCACTTTTTTTGGTGAAAAATTAAAAGGGAATTTTGCTTTGGTGAAAATGAAAAGTGCCCAAGAGAAAAAGCAATGGTTGCTTATTAAAAAGAAAGACCGTTTTGCGACAGACCTTCAGTACGATCCCGAAGTTTTTACTCAAAACCCGGCACAGTCAAAAAAAAGCACAGTCAAAAAACTGGATACTTCCCACTTTGTAAAACCCATGCTGGCTTCACAAACCGACCATATTTTTAATGATCCGGAATGGATCTACGAAATAAAATGGGACGGTTATCGCATACTTGCCAACATCAATGAAGGAAATGTAGAACTTTACTCCCGTAATGGCAACGCCTATGGAGGTCAATTCCCCGCGATAAAAAAAGCGCTTGAGCAGGTTGCACAAGATGTGATTTTAGACGGTGAGGTCGTTGTCGTAAACGAAGAGGGTGTGCCTAATTTTCAGGCGTTACAAAATTATGACGCCCGTACTACGCCCGGGGAACTGCGCTATTATGTGTTTGATATGCTGTACCTTAATGGACATGAGATGTTAACGCTACCTCTTTTAGATCGGAAAAGCCTTATTCAAGAGGTTATAGAAGATCTGGATTCAATTTATTACTGCGACCATGTGGAAGGTATGGGGAAATCATTTTATACCCGAGCGATAGACGCAGGGCTTGAGGGGGTGATCGCCAAAAAAAAGAACAGCACCTATACCCCGGGCTTCCGCACGGAAGACTGGTTAAAGATCAAATTCATACAAACTGAAGAAGCACTTATTTGTGGTTACACAGATTCACAAAACGGGGGCTCACTTTTCGGCTCACTCATTCTGGGCAGGTATGAAGAAGACGGAAAGCTACGCTATATTGGAAACTGCGGATCAGGATATAGTAACGAAGAACAAAAACAACTTTTAGAAAAATTTGAAGAATACACGATAGATAAACGTCCCTTTAAACAAAAAATCAACCTAAAGGGAAGAAAACCCCACTGGATGCAACCCAAACTCATCTGTGAAGTCAAATTTTCTGAATGGACAAACAACGGTATCCTGCGTCATCCTATTTATAGGGGCCTGCGTAAGGATAAAGATCCAGGAGAAATTAAACCTCAGAGAACAGTAAGAAGAAGTAGTAACAGTAACAGTAAAAATAATAGCGGTAATGGTCTTGAGTTGGATGGGATACACGTGCCCATGAGCAATCTGGATAAAGTGTACTGGCCAGAATCTGGATTGCGGAAATACGATCTCATTGATTATTATCTAAATGTTGCCGAGACGATCTTACCTTACCTCATAGATCGGCCGCAAAACCTGCACCGGCACCCCGACGGCATAAAGGCCGAAGGTTTTTATCAAAAAGATAATGAAAACCTGCCCGAATGGGTAGAAACCGTCGCATTACACTCAAAATCGACTAAAAAAGACATTGATTATCTGCTCTGTCAAAACGAAGCCACCCTACTCTATCTTGCTAATTTAGGGTGCATTGAACTCAATCCCTGGAGTTCGAGAGTTGACGCGCTGGACTATCCAGACTATACCGTGATCGATCTTGATCCGTCGCCAAAAAACAGCTTTGAAGAAGTTATAGAGACCGCCCAGGGCATCAAGGAAATTCTTGACAAGGCGAACATTTTAGGCTATTGCAAAACTTCTGGTTCCCGCGGGCTCCACGTTTACATTCCGCTAGGTGCAACATATACTTACGATGAGGCGCGTGATTTCACAAAATTGCTGTGTTATTTCGTTCATGAAAAAATGCCCAAACTCACCACCATGGAACGAAAAATCAAGGACAGAAACGGCAAAATCTACCTGGATTACCTTCAAAACCGCCGTGCACAAACCCTTGCGGCCCCTTATTGTGTACGTCCTAAACCACATGCCCCTGTTTCCGCACCCCTGCAATGGGAAGAAGTTAAAACGGGATTACAAATTACCGATTTTACTATAGCTAATATGCCTGACCGTATTCAGAAAAAAGGGGATCTTTTTAAACCAGTTCTTGAAAAAGGCATTGATATGGCGGTCGCACTGGATGCTCTCGAAAAAATGGATAAAAAACACTAAAAATTGACTGAATTAAGCAGTTTTTTGACTCATTTAAAATCAAAAGGTCTTTAAATTTTATAATAATTTTGGGGTTCGAGCCCGGTCATTTCTAAGCGGTGTTATGTAATTTACTTTAAAAATAAATTAGTGCAAATGCACTAATGAAGAGGCATTTTGCTTCGCTTTTAAAAACCCAACTATTATGAAAAACTATACCCTATTATTTGCATTACTATGCGTATTTGCCTCGGGATATTCTCAGAAAAAAGACAGCATACTTTCTGAAACTATCTCCGCGCACATTTTTAAACCCGCCACCGTTGATGCCACAGACAATCTTATAAATGGTCTTCAAAAACCGAAAGGATTCAACGTGAAGAAATTTGCAGGTGATCTGGGCAAACCACGCATGATGGCTTTGGGACCCAAAGGCGAAGTTTATGTGACCAGTCGTGAAGAAGGCTACGTGATGCTGCTCAAAGATGAAGATAATGACGGGATCGCAGAAACAAAGCAAAAACTGCTCACTAAAGAAAATGCCCATGGAATCACGGTAAAAAATGGGATGTTGTATCTTATTACCGTAAATGATGTCTATAAGGCCAAAATAAAACCCGATGGCAGTCTGGATTCATTAGACCAGATCGTTAAAGATCTCCCAGACGGTGGGCAGCACAACAACCGCACTTTAGCATTTGGACCCGATGGCATGCTCTATATTTCTGTGGGGAGCACCTGCAATGCCTGCGCAGAGACCCGTGATGAAAATGCGACCATTGTACGTGTAGATACTACGGGCAAGGCAAGAACCATTTTTGCAAAAGGGCTACGCAACACCATAGGTTTTGACTGGGAACCTACCACCCGCACGCTCTACGGTCTCGATCATGGGATAGACTGGCTGGGTGACGAAATACAGATGGAAGAACTTAATCGCATTGAAGAAAACGGGAATTATGGCTGGCCCTATGTTTATGGTAAAAGTCAATATAACAAGGCGGATGAACCACCAAAAATGACCTATGCGGAATATGCTGCCCAAAGTGAAGAGCCGGTAATGCAGATAAAAGCACATGCTGCTCCGCTGGATTTAAAGTTCTATAAAGGGGACATGTTCCCTGCGGAATATAAAAACAGTGCCCTGGTTTCCCTGCATGGTTCATGGAACCGCGAAAAACCCTCTGGGTACAAACTGATCTGGATACGCTATGAAAATGGAAAGCCTGTTTCTCAGGAAGATTTTGTGACCGGTTTTTTAACGGACAGTGAAAAAGAGATATTTGCGAGACCTGTGGGATTACTGGAATTGAAAGATGGGTCTGTATTAGTGAGTGATGATGAAAATGGAAACATCTACAGAATAACCTACGCAAAGTAAATATGCCATAAGATTATAAAAAAAGGAAGTTGTCTATAGTGACAACTTCCTTTTTTTTTTAAGAAACCTGTATCGTAAAATGATTAGGCTTTCATACTGCTTAACTAGAGTAATTTATCAAGGGTAATAGGGAGTTCTCTTATTCGTTTGCCTGTAGCATTATAGACCGCATTTGCGATTGCCGCCGCCGTACCTACCATTCCTATTTCGCCCAGCCCTTTTGCTCCCAGCGGATTTACGATCTCATCTTTTTCTTCTACAAAGATTACGTCAATCTCCTGCACGTCTGCATTAATGGGCATGTGATATTCGGCGAGGTTGGCGTTCATAATGCGACCCTCACGATCGTCCATCATTCCTTCTTCTTCGATGGCCATTCCTATTCCCCAGGTCACTCCACCCAGGATCTGGCTTTCAGCAGTTTTAGGATTTATGATTTTACCTCCGGCAATAGCATTTACCACACGGGGTACGCGTATCATGCCCAAATCTTCATCTACATGCACTTCTACCATAACGCAGGAATGGGTGTAGCAGGAATAGTTATCACGGTTTTCGGCCGGTTCTGAATTGACCGAAGTCTCGATGGATTTTCTTTCATCTGCGTTCAGGATCTCCATAAATGAAACAGCACGTCCGTCGCGTATCGACAATTCGCCCTTTTCAAAACGGGCGTCTTCAATCATAGATTCTGCAAAAAGTTCAGGGTGGGTTTCTTGAGCCCGCGCATATATTTTTTCACGCAGCGATACACACACCATTTTGACTGCAGATCCCACCGAAGAAACCGTCCACGATCCTCCTTCTATGGGAGATTTTGGCAAAGTGGAATCTCCCAGTTTAAAAGTGACGTGTTCTAACGGAAGTCCAACCGTTTCTGCCGCGATCTGTGCCATGACGGTGTACGTCCCTGTACCTATATCGGCGGTAGCTGCGCTAACGGTAAGATGACCCTCAGCTGTGAAAATCGCTTTGGCAGATGCTTTTTGTTGCAGGGCTTCCCAAACGCCTGTGGCCATACCATACCCTATGAGCGTATGACCCTCTTTATGACTTCTGGGCTCTGCTTTTCGGTTTTTCCAACCAAATTTTTCGGCGGCGCGGCTATAACAGGCTTTTAATTCTTTACTTGAAAAAGGCTTTCCTTCGTTTTGATCTTTTTCGGCATAATTAATAAGGCGCAGTTCCAAGGGATCTATACCTGCTTTAACGGCCAGTTCATCCATAGCGCATTCCAGACCATACATGCCCGTGGTTCCCCCAGGCGCACGCATATCGTTTGGCGTATATACATCTAACGGAACCAGTTTATAGTTCAATTCTACATTCTCACATGCATACATTAAACCAGACCAATCCACGATAGTCTCTGTGTATTTTTCAAACTGCGAGGTCTCGCCATAGGCTTTATGCTGGATTGATGTTAATTTTCCGTTTTTATCTGTACTTAATTTGAACTCTTGAAAACAAGCAGGCCTATGTCCAAATGAAAACATCTGTTTACGCGTCATCACCACTTTTACGGGTAGATTAAGCACTTTTGCTGCCATAGCGGCAAAAAACAGCTGGTATTGTGGGCGCAGACCAGAACCAAAACCACCGCCCACAAATTCTGAAAGGACACGCACCTTCTCTTTTTCCATATTAAAAATACCGGCGATATACCCCTGGCTGCTGGCCACGCCCTGTATTTTATCATAGATCAAAAAACGTTCTTCATCAGCATCCCACTGGGCCACTGTGGCAAATGGTTCCATGGGATTGTGATATTCACGAGGCTGCAGGTATGCGGCTTCTATTTTTATTTCAGATTCCTGATAGGCTTTTTTAGCGTTACCTCGGGGTTTGGGGGGATCGGGTAGATCATCATCGGTAAAAGCCCTGTCCAGGTTGTCTTTGATATTCGTCGTACTTTTTCCAGAAGTATTATACGCTACTTCTATTAAACCCGCGGCATAGCGTGCCGTTTCAAATGTATCTGCGACCACCATGGCAATAGGCTGGCCGTTATACAGTATTTGATCGTTGTATAAAGGTCTGAACGGACTGCCCGGAGGCGCCATTGGGTCGCTGTAATCTGCGTTTATCTTTACTGAAAGTGGCGCATTCTCATGTGTAAAAACCTCACGCACACCTGCAACATCAAGCGCTTTTGTAGTGTCAATTTTCGTTATTGTACCCGTAGAAATAGTACTGTTTACAATATAACCATGTACCAGATTTGCGGGATTGAATTCTGCCGTATAAGGCGCTGTGCCCGTTACTTTTTTTCTGCCGTCTACCCGGGTGGTGGCAACGCCTGTAATATTATTTAATACTTTCATTTTTACTTTTCTAAAGCGGTTAATAATGCCCTTACGATACTTTTTTTGGCCAATTTGATCTTAAAATCATTGTCTCCATATCCCTTTGCACCGGCAATTAATTTTTCGGCAAACGCTTCAAAAGTTTGGGGTGTGGCTTGCTGATCTATAAATTGCTGCTCTACTTCTGGTAATCTCCAGGGTTTATGCGCGACCCCTCCCAGTGACACACGAATATCTTTAATAGTACTGCCATCGATTTCTAAAGCCGCAGCGACGGAAACCAGCGCAAAAGCATAAGAAGGACGATCGCGTACTTTTAAATATTCAAAATGTTGGGAAAATCCTTTTTCGGGCAGATCGATTGCCGTTATAAGTTCGCCAGGTTCCAGATTGGTATCTTTTTCAGGATGATCTCCCGGCAAGCGGTGAAATTCTAAAATAGGGATACTGCGCGACCCACTTTCACCGGTAACCTGCACCGTTGCATCCAGCGCGGCCAGGGCTACGCACATATCTGAAGGATGCGTAGCGATACATTTTTCGCTAGCACCAAGAATGGCATGAATGCGGTTAAAGCCTTCAAGGGCAGAACAACCGCTGCCGGGCTCACGTTTATTGCAGGGGGTTGCCGTATCGTAAAAATAATAGCAGCGGGTGCGCTGCATCAGGTTGCCTCCGTCTGTCGCCATGTTGCGCAGCTGCGTGGAGGCCCCGCTTAAAATGGCCTTGGCGAGAAGTGGATAGTTTTTTTGTACCTCCTGATGATAGGCCGTATCTGCGTTAGTCACCGTAGCGCCCAGGCGAAGACCATTATCAGGAAGTGAGGAAATTTCAGAAAAGTTGAGCCTGTTGATATCCAGCAGATGATCTGGATTTTCCACACGGTATTTCATAAGGTCAATAAGATTGGTCCCCCCTGCGATGTACCGGTTGTTCTCCGTGCTTAACCGTGCTGTTTTAACAGCCTCTTCTGCACTATCAACCTGTGTCAAAGAAAAATTGTTCATACTCGTTGGTTTTTAAAGGATAGAAAAATAGATTTTAAAAAAATGCTTGTCCATAAGCACCTAAATGATTTTATTAAGGTCTTGATGTCATTAAGGGGTGCCGGAGACTTCTTTCTGTACCATTTCTTCTACAGCTTTAAAGATATTCGCATAGGCGCCACAACGACAGATATTGCCGCTCATCAGATCTCGTATTTCCTCTGGAGTATTTCCCTTTTTCATATTGAGCAGTCCTACAGTAGAACAAATCTGGCCGGGAGTACAGTAACCACATTGAAAAGCATCGTGCTCTATAAAAGCCTGCTGTACGGGATGAAGATTTTCACCTTGGGCCAGTCCCTCTACGGTAGTAATTTTTTTGCCTTGTTGCATCATCGCCAGGCTGAGGCATGAATTAATGGCCTTCCCATCTACCAGTACCGTACAGGCCCCACACTGGCCGTGATCACAGCCCTTTTTTGTCCCGGTGAGCTGGAAATATTCGCGTAGCGCGTCAAGAAGCGTCGTCCACGGAGAAATGGTTAATTTTTGAGAAGTGCCATTTAATTGCAACTCAATTTCATGGGTTTCAGGATAGTTTTTGTATTCCATTGGATAGTTTTTAGTCAGGTTTTTTTATTTATTTATCTAAAGCCAGAAAATTTGTTTCAGAAAGTTAGTCTTATTCATTAATAAAGGCCACTCAATTAATAAATTTTTGACATATCGCCTATAAAAATAAAAAGGACAATACGGGTATTTCTCTCAATCTTCCAGAAGTGCCAACATTGTACAGGGCACACTAAAATATTCGCTGCCAGAGGTAGCTTGAATCAAAAAGCTATTCTTGTGTACAACACCATTCTGGTCTGTGCAGGATCTTTTTTTTACGATGGTAACCTTCTCTCCGCTCTCAAGACTATGTCCATGCATATTCTCGATATTCTCAAGGAGAACAGCGCTGCGGCCATTCCACCATTGGTCGTTATGATGATTGAATTCTAATTGTGAAATAGCTTCGGTTTCCATTTTATCTGATTTTAAAAGGGAATATTAAAGTTAGTGATAAATTATTTTTTTGAAACCTTTAGTCTTTTAAGGGTTAAAAATGTATGGATTAAGGTCGTTTTTTAGTCAAAAAGAGCCGTTTTTTATTTAAGGATATAGGCTTTAATACATGTATTATCTTAAAACTATTCATTTCTTTTGAGTAGCAAATTCTTTGCATAACGACTACAATCCTCATCAGCATCGTAAGCCTCATTTAAAGTCTCTTCAAGGATAACGCTCACCTCTTCAATATTTAAGTCCTTGGTATAGAGCAGGGCTGTTTCGTATGCCGAAATCTGAAAGTGCTGGACATGCTGTAATTTTGATACGATACCCACATCCATTAATATACCTTTTGGAAATTCAGCATAGAGGTCATTAATATCTTCAAGCAACCCCCTTATAATCTTCCCGTCTTCAACATCTACTTTTATATTGAGATAGGTTCCTATTTTTTCAAGTCTCACCTTTTGCGTGTACGTTTCTTTGATAAAGCTCTTTATGATTTCAAGCAATCTCAAATCTCTCGCATACAAAAGCATTTCTGGTAACGCGTTCAGGATAAGAGATTCTGAGTTATATAAATTCTGTAATTGTTTTTCTAAAAGATCCCGCATTATTTTCATGCTGCACTATTTTTTTAATTTTTTAAATCCCTGATACACGTATGCACTTCCTGGAGCAGTTTGAGATGTTCAATAATTTAAACTCCATTATGTCAGGAATTTTATGATTTACCATAAAGCGTTTATAATCTAGTATTAAATCTTTATTGAGAACCTGCATGATATAAACCGGTTCCTTTATTGAAAGCTTTTCAAGGGAATCCGGTTGCAATGGGATTTTTTCCCCATTGAAATTACCACTGTTAAATTTTGGTTTGATGCTTCTGGCAAGTATGATCAAGTCTTGCGCTAATAATTTATGCAACCGAAACTGATTGTCATAAAAACGCGCTTGCCCATTATGCTGCTTATACCAAAGTAAAGAGGCTACGAACTCCTGGTTTCCGTGAATTAAAGTTCTTATATTTTTAACCAAATGCTTTCCTTTTGTTTTTTTTCGCAGCATAGTTCTTCCTTTGACATTTAAAAGTTCCCAGAGCGCTTACTAATTTTTAGTGCAGCATATCATACAAATACGTGCTGTTTAAACTGATCCTGATAGTTTTTTGGGCAGTAATTATATTTATCCTTGAAGATTTTTGTAAAGTAACTGTTGCTGCTTAGGCCTATACGCGTCACCACCTGGGTTACATTATATTCATTGGTACGCAACAGTTCTGCGGCACGCTTCAACCTTTGATCTCTTATAAAATCGGCAGCGGTACGCTTATACAAGTGCTTGAATCCTTCTTGAAGTTTATACGGATTGAGACCCGTAATATTGCTCAGCTGCTTTATGGTATAAGGTTCGCCCGGATGCTGTGTAATAGTATGTGCGAGCTGTCGCACTTTCTCCAGTTCTTGTGTTGATAAGGCCAGGTTCCCACCTTCCATATTCATATCTACCACATATTGCGTAAGGATATGACCCAGGATCAAGTTGGCCTCGGCCTCTAAAATATATATGCCGTAGGCTTCCTTTAAGGTGTGATGGGAAAGCTTTTGAAACAAATCTGCAATATGCAGGTTTGGTGAGCACACATGTACAGCGGTAGCAAGCGGATTAAAATCTGCAAAAATACTATTGAGCACCTCCCGGTTGAGGAACAATTTTTCCCTGTCTTTTGCATAATGTTGTCGATCTACCTTAAGGACCAAGAGTTTGTTCGGCTTATTTTTTGGGAAGGAAATTTGAATGGGATCATCTTTTACAGATCCCACGATCACAGGTTGAAAGCTTCTAAATTGCCGGGTTATACCAGAAGTTTTGCAATGCATCATTACACCCTCACTTATGGGATAGAAAAGATAAAGTGGCGCATAGTGTGAAGTATCTATTTCTAATTTTAATCCCTCATAGAAATTGCAATCATAAATAATCATTGAGATACCATCATTAAATTCAAGGAAATCTACCTCACCTGTTCCCTGTGGTTCATCAACTCCTATTTTATTCCCAAAGTTAAAAGTCTCACTAACGCCAGCGCAATATTTTATAAATATCTCCTGAGATAATTTAAAATCTGACGCATCTATATTTAGGGAAGTCATGTTAATATGTTATTGGTTGGGATAGTAAATTTCTAAGAATTATAAGTATTAGCTTAACGCAAATCAAAAAAAAAATGAACGCTTTTGATTACATCTATTTTTTATTAATGTTTTAACATTTAAATGTTTTCCAGTTCAATCATTATCGGCTGGAAAATAACAAGATATATATAAGATTTAAAATAATATTTTATAGAATTAAATAATTTATAACAATATCTAAGTTCAACTCATAAGTGCAACTCAAATTAAAATCATTGGGGGCTAGCCCCCAATGATTGGCCAAGTGCTAAATTTGATTTGTGAAGAAAAAATATAAACAACTCAGCCAAGAACAAAGATACCAAATTGGTGCTTTGTTGG
>DRGP01000115.1 GCA_011050015.1 Leeuwenhoekiella sp.
GCAAGATACGCTACCATAACCGCCATAAAACGATTTGCAAAGTCTGGTTTATAACCCAAAGGTTCCAGTAAAAATTGCCAGCGGTAGGCACGGGAAAGATGGCTTAAAATACCTAAAACCAACGAAAGAATAATCCATCCCGGCTGGGCATTTTTAATATTTTCCCAAAGGGTAGCGCGCTGTTCTGGTGTAGCTGAAGCGAGCGAATACCAAATCAAGAAGATCCCCAGACCGAGGGGAATGATGGTCTTGAGCAGTTTTATGAGCTTTTTTCTGGTCACCCTCTACTTTAAAAGGTTTGTGTGCTCATCGGGAAAAACAAGGGTGGGTTTAAATTGTTTGGCCTCTTCTACTTCCATAAAGGCATAAACGATGAGAATAAGCATATCCCCTTTGGCCACCTTACGGGCAGCTGCGCCATTTAAGGTGATCTCTCCACTCTGGCGCGCGCCAGGTATGGCATAGGTTTCCAAGCGCTCTCCGTTTGTGATATTCACAATTTGAACACGCTCGCCTTCCAAGATATTTGCAGCTTCCATCAGATCTTCATCTATGGTGATACTGCCTATATAGTGCAATTCTGCACCGGTTACCTTGACTCTGTGGATTTTTGATTTTACTACATTGACTAACATAGTTGCAAAGTTACGTTTTTTTAGGTAAGCGCAAGCGTATCGATAAGGCGCACATCGCCAGCAAAAACCGCTATAAATGCCCTAAAATCGCCTGATTTTTGGTCGTTTTTTGCCGATTTTAAGGTGTGGGGGTCGGCGATTTCAAAATATTCAAGCTTGAGCAGCTCATGCGCTGCAAATTGTTCAATTACCCATGATTTTAAATCTTCGATTGATTTTATGCTAAAATCTGCTTTGACCTGCCTTAACGTCTTGTAGATGAACGGGGCAGCTTCCCGGTATTCTGGCGTAAGGCGTTGATTTCTGGAACTTTCAGCAAGGCCATCATCATTACGGTTTATGGGAGCACCGATGATCTCTACAGGAATAGCTTCGATTTCAACGAGTTTTCTAATAATCTGCAACTGTTGAAAATCCTTTTCACCAAAGAATGCCTTATCTGGTTTTACAATCGTAAACAAATGGCTCAAAACCGTGCCCACCCCTTCAAAGTGACCGGGACGGAAAGCGCCTTCCATCACCTTATCAAGACCTTGAAAATTGTAATCCTTGCTTTTCACCTCATCACCGTACACTTCCTGAGCATCTGGTGTAAAAACAATAATCTTATCGCCGTAAGGCTTTAAAAAATCAAGATCGGCCTCCAGTGTGCGCGGGTAATGTTTTAAATCTTCTTTATTGTTAAATTGAGTGGGATTTACAAAGATGCTCACAATCACAGAGTCACATTGCTGCTCTAGAGCAAAGTCAATTAGGCTTGCATGCCCCTTATGTAGGGCACCCATTGTAGGGACAAAACCTATGGTCTTGCTCGTTTTACGCAAGTTTGCAACGGCTTGCGAAATCTCCAGTCTTTTAGAATAGACTTTCATTGCTTAAAATTAACAGGGCGCAAACTTACTATATTACTGGCAATCTGCATAAAATTTAGTAATTTTGCATGTTTTTTAGCCTGAATAAGAATATGAAGAGTGGTTTTGTTAAAAGGTCAAAAGACTTTTTACAGCATGGATCAAAACAACCAAGTTAAGGTAAAGGCTGACACTCTTGCCATAAAAAAGCAATCTATGAAAGATAAGAGGATATTGTATGTATCATCTGAAGTAATACCGTATTTACCCGAAACTGAAATCGCATCTATGTCTTTTGATGCTCCGCAGATGGTAAATAGCAAAGGAGGGCAAATTCGCATATTTATGCCCCGTTATGGAAATATAAACGAACGCAGGCACCAGTTGCATGAAGTGATCAGGTTATCTGGAATGAACTTGGTTATCAATGATTTTGACATGCCACTTATTATTAAAGTAGCCTCTATTCCCAAAGAACGCATTCAGGTTTATTTTATAGATAATGAAGAATATTTTAAGCGCAAGGCCACCTTTACCGATGAAGACGGCAACCTCTTTGAAGATAATGATGAGCGCGCCATATTTTTTGCTAAAGGAGTCGTGGAAACCGTAAAAAAACTGAACTGGGCACCAGACATCATTCATGTGCATGGGTGGCTGGCTTCTTTACTCCCGCTCTATCTAAAAAAATATTATGCAAGCGAGCCGCTATTTAAAGAAAGTAAAATTGTGATGTCTGTGTACAATTCTGGCTTTGATGGTACGTTAAATGAAGAGCTTATCGATAAAATTGCCTTTGATGGTATTGATAAAAAAGATATTGCCGAGCTTAAAAAGCCCAGTTATGAAAACCTCATGAAAATTGCCATTGATCATTCAGATGCTGCGATCATAGGTTCTCAGGACACTCCGGAAGAATTAATTAATTACTTGAATGCAACCAAAATACCTGTACTCCCCTACAAAAGGAAAGAAGAATTTGCCCAGGCGTATGAGGAGTTTTACACCAAAAAGGTATTAGATTAAAACTATGTTAAAATTGTTACAAAGAACACACTACAAAGCCATTTTTCTGGCACTTATAGGCATTTTTGCATATTCCTGTCAAGATGATTTCCTGGAAATAGGAAGCAATCTCGTGGATAATGTAAATTATAAAAGTGACAGCCTTACCCTTCCCGTAATTTCCTATACAAAACCGTTTTTTAATGATATTGGCGTGCAGACCAGCGGTCTTGCATCTGGCGCGTTGGGCATTTATAAAGATTCTGTGTATGGAGAGACTACGGCCTCTACCCTTTCACAGTTAGCCATAAGCCCGGCAAACCCAAGTGTGGGAGAGAATGCCGTTATAGATAGTGTAGTGGTGACGCTACCTTACTACAGCACCGCCATAGGTGCTAGAGCGGATGGTGGGACGGAATATCGCCTAGACTCTGTGTATGGCGACAATATAATGAATATAAGAGGGTATCGATCCAGCTACTTTTTAAGTGATAATAATCCGCAAAATGTTTCAGAAAGTGCAGTTTATTACAGCAATCAACTGGATGAATTTAATGGTATTCGGGGTGATCTACTTTTTTCACAGGATTCCTTTACCCCTTCGGAAAAGGAAATTGTCACCAAAATATTCCCAGATTCCACTTCAATTGATACTACGGTAACCATAAACCGCGCCGAGCCCGCATTCCGCTATAAACTGGACTCCACCGAAACCGCCTATATTAAAAGTGCGATTTTGGATAAGGCCGGAAGCGACGAACTTTTTAACCAGAATAGTTTTAAAAATTACTTTAGAGGTCTATATATCGAGGCAGAACCAGTTAATGGCAATGGTTCTTACTTTTTGTTCAACAAATCGACTTCTCAGATTCAAATTTATTATACCGCTGACGGTAGTGGTGATTCGCGTATACAATCTTCTTTAGCGCTTTCTTTAAACCCTTCTTCTGGTGCAATAGGCGTTGTAGGCTACGAAAACGAATTTAAACCCGAGGTAGTTAATCAAACTGCTAGCGCAGATTCAATTACCGGTGATGAAAGCCTGTTTTTAAAAGGTGGGCAGGGCAGTATGGCAGTTATTGACCTCTTTGGCGAAGACACTGATGGAGATGGTATACCAGAGCAACTCGAGGAACTACGCGCTGGTTCAACCAAGTTAATCCGGGAAGCCAGGCTAACTTTCTATATAGATCAGGAAAAATTAAATCAATACGGTGGTTCTGCTCAAAACGCACCCACCAGAATTTATATTTATGACTTGGCAACCAATCAGCCATTGGCAGACTATAACAATGATGTTCAAGGAACAAGTCAAGGGGTTACCGCGGTAGGGACGACGCATTTGGGGCCTCTAGAGAAAGACGCCAGTGAAAATGGTGTGCGTTATACCATACGTATTACAGAACACATCAAAAACCTCCTTGATCCTGAAAATGAATCACCTAGCACAACATTAGGCGTGGTGGTCGCGCAAAATTTATTACCTTCGGGCATTTCAACAGGAGGGATAGAGAATACCTCCTCAAACGAAAAACCCAACCGGTTGCCCATTACTTCCATTTTATCTCAGGATGGAACCATTTTACATGGTAGCGCAAGTACCGATGCCAACAAAAGATTATCGCTTAAATTATATTTTATAGAAACCCCAAATCAATAATTATTATGTGTGGAATTGTAGGTTACATCGGTAAAAGGGATGCTTATCCCATTATCATTAAAGGTTTACAACGTCTTGAATACCGCGGTTATGATAGTGCAGGTGTTGCGTTGTACAACAATAACGAGATTCACCTTTGCAAGACCAAAGGGAAAGTGGCTGATCTTAAAGAAAAAGCTAAAACAGATATACCTACCGAAGGCAGTCTGGGAATAGGTCATACACGTTGGGCTACACATGGTGTGCCAAATGATGTAAACTCACACCCTCACTACTCCAATTCTGGTGATTTGGTAATCATTCATAACGGGATTATTGAAAACTACGAATCCATAAAGAAAGAGCTTAAAAACCGAGGCTATACGTTTAAATCTGACACTGATACTGAAGTACTGGTGAACTTGATTGAAGATGTTCAAAAAAACGAAAACGTAAAACTTGGTAAAGCAGTTCAGATCGCACTTAATCAAACGGTGGGCGCTTATGCCATTGCCGTTTTCAGCCGTAAAAAACCTAATGAGATTGTAGTGGCACGCCTAGGTAGCCCACTTGCCATTGGTGTGGGGGAAGATGAGTATTTTATAGCCTCTGATGCCTCACCGTTTATAGAATATACCTCAAATGCTATCTATCTGGAAGATGGTGAGATGGCCGTCGTACGTACCCACAAGCCATTAAAGATCCTTAAAATCAAGGACGATAGTATTGTAGCCCCTTACATACAAGAACTACAACTCAATTTAGAACAAATAGAAAAAGGGGGGTATGATCATTTTATGCTAAAAGAGATTTTTGAGCAACCTCAAGCCATTCGTGATACCTTTAGAGGTAGGATGCTAGGAAAAGAAGGTGTGATCAAAATGGCTGGCATGGACGAACATATCAATAAGTTCCTCAATGCAAAACGCATTGTAATCGTCGCCTGTGGTACCTCTTGGCACGCGGGGCTTGTAGCAGAATATATCTTTGAAGAACTTGTACGCCTACCGGTAGAAGTAGAATATGCCTCAGAATTTAGATATCGCAATCCCGTTATAGAAAAAGACGATGTTGTGATCGCCATTTCTCAAAGTGGAGAGACCGCAGATACCATGGCCGCTATGAAGCTGGCCAAAGAAAATGGTGCTTTTGTGTTTGGTGTTTGTAATGTGGTAGGATCTTCGATCTCACGTGAAGCACATGCCGGTGCCTATACCCACGCCGGTCCGGAAATTGGTGTTGCTTCCACAAAGGCTTTTACAACTCAGATTACGGTCTTGACGCTCATCGCGTTAAAAATGGCGTATGAAAAAGGTAAAATCTCTACTTCAGATTTCCATATGCACTTGCAAGAGTTGGAACGCATACCTGAAAAAGTAGAAAAGGCCCTCAAGCATAACGACCACATTGAGGAAGTAGCAAATAAATTTAAAGATGCACCCAATTTCTTGTATTTAGGTCGCGGATTTAACTTCCCTGTAGCCCTAGAGGGTGCCTTAAAGCTCAAGGAGATTTCTTACATACATGCGGAAGGTTATCCTGCAGCTGAGATGAAACATGGCCCTATTGCCCTTATTGATGAGCAGATGCCTGTATTAGTTATTGCTACGCGAAAAGGACATTATGAGAAAATTATAAGCAATATTCAGGAAATAAAATCCCGCAAGGGGAAAATCATAGCTATTGTGACCGAGGGCGATGAACAGGTAAAAGATCTTGCGGATTATGTAATTGAAGTGCCCGAAACTATGGACAGCATGTCCCCATTGCTCACCACCATCCCATTACAGCTACTTTCTTATCACATTGCCGTATTGCTTGGTAAAAATGTTGACCAGCCTAGAAATCTAGCAAAGGCGGTTACAGTGGAATAAACCCTTCGATATTCAGCAAAAAACGCACTAAAGAGGGTGAAAATCATCCTTTTTAGTGCGTTTTTTGTTAATCTTACTAAGATAAATCAGGTTCCGGTTAACCTTTTACTGTTATAATGATAATGCAGCCGTTAAAGCAATTTTTTATTGGTCTATTACTGATTTACTATCACTGAGGTGCATTTAGCCAAGCAAGATCAAAAAACCGCAAAGCAAAAGCAAACACCACCCCGGATTTTTTTAAAGATAAATCGGGACCAAACTTTTCAAAATCGGTTAAAATCAAGCTAAAATCGGCAATTTTTGATGAATTTTTAAAATGAAAACAGACTTTCAATAAATGTGAAAAAATCGGATGAAAATAGATGAAAACCGGGTTTTTTAAGCAAAAAATTGCCCCATCTTGACCACAACATAAGCACAACATATAAATACAATAACAGCGGAAAGCGGTAGTCTTTTTTCACGTTACCCCGTCTGTATCAGAACGATATTAAACTGGATTTCTTAAAAAGAAAAAACGGGCTTTTAAAAGCCCGTTTTTTATTAAATAAACTAGTTTTTCAGTTTAAGCATTCACCTTGAGTTTTTCTTTTTTATCCTGCTCAAAGAACTGATAGTAACTCTCGGGATTTTGCGTTGTCCCACGTTCTGATATAATTTTTATATCAATGTTCTTCTCTTCTGCCTTGATCTTAAAATCGTCCAGGATTTCAATGATATCATCATCTAAAAACCGGGTCTTTCGGGTATCTATTTCTAGGAAAGAATTCTCTTCAAGCTTGTTGAGCTCTTTGAGTATGGCACCCTTGTTAATAAAGGTCACCTCTTCGGCCAAGGTCATTTTCACATTTTTATCACCATTTTCATTTTTTTTCAAATGAAGGAAGTGCGAGTTTTGGTAACTTTTTATCAAAACCACAAAAATACCGATTACAAGACCTAGGCTTATACCTATAAGCAGGTCTCCAAAGACAATACCCACAATGGTTACGATAAACGGCAAAAACTGCTTCCATCCCCTTTTATACAATTGTATGAACAGGGCAGGTTTCGCAAGCTTATAACCTACCAAAAAAAGCACAGCCGCCAGTACCGATAATGGTATTAAATTGAGCACAGTGGGAATCAGCACAACACAGATGAGTAAGAGAAAGCCGTGTATTATCGCAGACAATTTGGTCTGGCCACCGGCCTGTATGTTTGTAGAGCTCCTTACGATCACCTGCGTGATGGGCAGCCCACCTATCAAGCCCGCAATCATACTTCCCGTACCCTGGGCAAACAGTTCCCTGTTTGTTGGGGTGGTCCTTTTGTGCGGATCCATCTTATCTGTGGCCTCTACGCAAAGCAAGGTCTCCAGACTCGCCACCAGTGCAAGAGTAAAAGCGGTTACCCAAATATCTGGATTCCCGATGACGGCAAAATTGGGGAAAGTAAACTGGCCTATGAATGAATCAAAATCATCTGGGACCGGCACAGTAACCAAATGTTTGGCCTCTATTCCCCAATCAGTCGAACCCTGCGTGACAAGGAAATAGACTATACCCAAGGCAACGGCAACTACGGGACCCTGCACCAACTTAAATATCTGACCCTTATTGGAGAGTACCGCATCCCACAAAATAAGCACTGCCATTGCGATACATGCGACGAGGGTCGCTCCATGACTTATATTATCTAACATATTACCCAATGCCGTAAAGGTGTTTTCACCATTGGCCTGAAAAAAGGAATCATCACCTTGAGGGTCTGCATCATACCCAAAGAAATGGGGTATTTCCTTGAGGATGATAATGATACCTATACCGGCGAGCATACCCTTAATGACCGAAGATGGGAAATAATACCCTATGACCCCGGCACGTAGCGCCCCGAAACCTATCTGAATGGCACCACCCAGTACAACAGCTACAAGAAGGTTCTCATACCCGCCTAAAGTGGTAAGACCTGCGAGGACGATGGCAGTCAACCCTGCGGCGGGCCCACTCACCCCAACGCTGGAGCCACTCAAAAATCCCACTACAATACCGCCCACAATCCCAGAGATAAGACCGGCAAATAAGGGTACACCGCTCGCAAGAGCGATGCCCAAGCAAAGTGGAAGCGCAACAAAAAACACTACGATGCTCGCAGGGATGTCACTTTTTAAGTGATTGAACATTTTTTTCATATTGAGTATTTATTTTTTATAAATTCTAAATTTATTCCTGACCTACAATAAAGTTACTTTTCCCGTAGAGATAGAATAAACTCCACCTACTATCTTTATATCGCCTTTGCCCTCCATTTCGTTCAATATTGGGCTTCCCTGGCGCACGCGCTCTACTGTTTGCCGCACGTTGTTCTCTACAACCTGTGCAACAAAATCTGCATTGCCACTATTGCGTTCCCCATCTGTTTTTGAGGCTTCCACTGCAGGTTTAATATGTTTTAGCATAGATGTGATATTACCCATCTGCACGTCATCACAAGCGGCTTTTACAGCGCCACAGGACTCATGGCCCAGAACGAGCACCAGTTTACTGCCAGCCACCTTGCAGGAATATTCCATACTGCCCAAGATGTCTGTATTTTCAAAATTACCGGCAACGCGCGCCACAAAAAGATCACCAATCCCCTGATCAAATACATGTTCTACCGGCACGCGGGAGTCAATACATCCCAGCACTACGGCTTTGGGCCACTGGCCATCTACAGTTCTTTCTATTTGAGCAGAATAATCCCTTTCGTGCATATTCCCATCCATAAAACGCACATTTCCCTGCATAAGGTCTTTCAAAACTGCATCTGGAGTTAGACTATCTTGTTTTGCTTTGTCAACTATTGAATTTATCATTTTTTTGTTTTCTTTAGTTATTCTATTTAAAAATACTATTGAGGTTGCACAGCGCTTAACTCTATTTATAACATAGAAATAAAGTGCCGATGCGGCAGAAAATAAGTTTTAAAATATTGAATTTCTGACCCTAAAAAAAAGGCTCGGAATATTTTATGCCAATCGTGGCGGGGGAGATACAGGATCTAAGAAGATTATATAGTCTGGCCTGTGGTATTTATAACTGGGTGATTGCTCTTGAAGCCCCAACAACGGGATAAGATTATCCCAGTCATAAACAAACTGGTTGTCATGCTTAAGCTCCACGTTGACGTTTTTTGAATTTTCTTCTTCAAGAACGGCCACTAAAACCGTATCCCCATCGCTCTTAAGTAAGTTGACGATGACGGGGGTCACTAGAAAAGCAACGAAAAGCATTAAGAAAAAAAAGCCTGTGGTTTTCAAAAAATTTCTTTATTGCATTAAAAGTGCAAATCTAATGAAAGATTGTCACATTTTGGAGTGCTCACACTAAAACTCTTTAACATCGGTTTTAGGGATCCAACCTTCTTTACCGTCGGCAAGGCGTATTTCCTGCCATTCTTCATTATCTGAAAGTATCAAAACTTTAGTGCCTTCGTGCAGTACAAAAGCCTCATTGCTACTTAGTTTAGGTTCATCCCGTACTTCCGCCGTAGGCGAAAAAACAATGGCGGGTCGGTCGTTTTCCATTCTCATTTGTGACTTAAAAGCAAAAAACAGTGCTGATAAACCGAAAACCAGCGTAACAAAAGTAGTTGTAAAAAAGAGTCTTTTTTGAGTTGTGGTATATACAAAACGGTAGGCTATAAATGAACCCATAAAAAGCAATATCAAAACGACGGTAAGCGTTGCCCAGCCATCTATTGTCAACAAGTTCAGGATCGCATTGTACCATTTAGTAAAGGTATTTTGGGGGAGGGGCGTGATGGCATCTATGGTCATATTCTGGGCAAATACCAAATTATTTTTTATATCCGTATCATTGGGTTTTAGACGCAGCGCGCGCTCATAATTATAAACACTGGGCGCTATCTTGTTCAGTTTATAATTAGCGTTGCCCAGGTTATAGTACAATGTGGCAGACTCCTGCCCCGTTCCCAGCACTTTTGTATAAAAATCTACTGCCTGCTGGTAGTTACCCGCTGCATAAGCCGTATTACCCTGCTTAAAATACTGAGTGCCGGTCTGGCTGTAAATGAAATTGAAAAACAAGCAAAAAGTCAGTATAACAGCTGTTTTTAGCTCTTTTTTTCCGAAAAATAAACTCTTGCTCCTCATAATTGTTTATCCATTTCAGAAATTACACCAGCGGCCTTGTCATAATCCTGCTGCATGGTTACATCGCTGGTGGGCGTATAACGGGCAAACTCACAACTTTCTAGCACACCCAGAAAAGCGCTTGAGGTACTTTCCGCTACATTACGTTCTTGCAATAATTTGTTGATGCGCTCTTTGCTCATATCACTGGTCTGTATATTGAGTTTTGCTTTGAGGTAGTTGTGCAAACAACGCTCCAACGCGAGGTAAAAAGCCTTCTGATCGCCCATATTCTTTTTGGCTTCGCTTAAAAATTTACGAGCCAGACGGTCTGCTTTGCGGAGCCTGTTCCCCTTTACATCAGCTTTATAAGCTTGCCTTTTACGGTTTGCAAGCAAAACCAAAGGTATAAACAGCAACGGGCTGGCCATGAGCGACCAGAATACAGTAGAACCAAAAAACCGTTCTTCATTTAGCGGTTTCAGATTAGCGTCTGGCTTAATATATCTAAATTGATCACTGGCTACCACAGCTTGTTTTGTCTCTGCATTCTCATTATTTGATGCGGTTGCTTCCGGGCCTTTTTCTACACCGATCACGATCTCATCTGAAGTGAGCGTGCGGTATCTATCTGTTTTAGGATCAAAATATGAGAAACTAATCTGTGGTATGGGATATTTCCCTTTTACCTGTGGCACCACGGTATAACGGTCTGAAATGCTTCCGGTCATCCCGTTGGTGTTGGTATTGATGTCTTCCTCGTGCTCCGGTTCATACACCTCCAGGGCATTGGGTAGTTTTGGGCGCGGCAGCTTGAAGAGTTTCAGGTTTCCGTTTCCGCTTGCGGTAATATTGAGATCAAGGGATTCGGTAGCGTTCAATTCCTTTTTAGTTGTGGTAACGTCAAAATCAAAATCACCCACTGCACCGGTAAAATCGGCCGGTTTTCCTTGCTCAGGAAGCGGTTTTACGGTTATTTTCCTATTATTTGCCGCTACGGTAAGTTTTTCTGGGCGGGTAATATACCCACCAAAGATATCACGCCGCTGGGTAGGTACTTCCACATTAATGCTCAGCGCAAGGGGTTCTATTTTGAGATCCCCCGTTTTTTGTGGATAAAGCAACGTCCTTCTTAAAATCACATAGCGGTAGGGTTCTCCATTGTATGAACCTTCATAGACCTTAAACTGTTTCTCGTCAATGCTCTGGCTCCAGAAATCAGCAAATTTCGGTGCATCTATTTCATTCCAGCCGTTCACCGCAGTCTGTGGGGAAACGTATAGTTTATACACCACGGTAATCGCTTCATTGAGATAAGGGCTACTGTTTGAGACCTCAGCAACCAGATGTATCTGATCTTCTACCGCGTACTGTGGCCCTGCTTCATCGTTGGGATTATTTACCGCTGCCGTAACCTCTACGGCAAGGGGAATTGTTTTGTACACATTGCCGTCTATCATAATCTCCGCCTGGCCTATTTTAAGGTTTCCGGTACTGTTGGGCGCCAGAAAATAGGAGAAGGTCTTGGAAAAACTTTTTTTACCATTAACCCACTGCTGACTGATCGACTGATTAGGACCACCCACAACAGTAAACCCCTGAAAACTGGGTGGCTGAAAGTTATCTCCGTCCTGATTCATCTCAAAATCTACACGTAGCCGCTCATTAACACCCAATTTTTTCTTGCTCACCGTCGCATCAAACTGCACCTTCTGTGCCATGGAAGTGAATCCCAGGCTCAAAAAAAGGAGTAGATATGCAAATTTCACTTTCATTTTTATATGCGTTCTAATTCTGGTCGTTTTCTTCAATTAAATACTAAACCTACAAGTAACAAATCGTTACTTGTACATTCCTTACAGGTTACCTAAGCTAAAGTATCAGGCAGGGTTTACCAATCCTTATCGGTTTTCACTTTTGCGCCCTTCACTTTTTTGGCATTCATTTTATCCTGGACTTTGTTTTCTTCATTTTTCATAGCCTCTAGCAGACTTTTGACCTGCTGGGGTGAAAGCTGACCTTGTTGTGGTTGCTGCGGTTGTTGTTGTCCCTCACCATCATCTGGTTTTTTCTTATCGCCTTTTTTGTCATCGGGTTTGCCTTTATCTTTATTTTCATCCCCCTGATCTTTTTTCTGATCGCCTTTATCATCCTGTTCTTTAGGCTTGCCGTCGTCGCCTTCTTTGTCTTTGCCCTGATCGTCCTTATTGTCTTTGTTCTGATCTTTGTTATCGTCCTTATTCTGATCCTTTTTATCCTTATCGTCATCGCCGCCACCGCCATTTTTCTCATCTTCTTTTTTAGCTAACGCCAAATTATAACGTGTTTCTTCATCGGTGGGATCGTTGCGCAAGGCATTTTTATAAGCCTCAACCGCTTTTTTATAATCTTTTTGCTGATAAAGAGCATTGCCCAAATTATGAAATGCACGGTGTTTTTCCTCCTTGTTTTTTGCCACTTCTATTGCCTGGGCATATCGCGACATGCCCTCGGCATACTTTTTATTTTTGTAGTAATTGTTGGCCATGTTGTATTTGGCCGAAAGGTTTGCGGGATCTTTGGCCACCGCTTTACGGTAAGTAGTTTCCGCTAGCGCAAAATCATTATTTTTCAACTCTTCGTTACCTTGGGCCACAAAATTCTGGGCTTCCTTGAGGGCTGGATTATCTTGTTGATTTTCTTTTTGATCTGCGTCTTCCTGGGCCAAAACAGAATAAGCACAGCACATAAAAATCAATAAAAACAACCGGTTTTTAAGCATTTTTAGGGGAAAAATCATCATTTTTAAGTTATAAAAGATTCATTATCATTAACTAACCTGCACAAAATTAAAACAATGTTATGAAGTTTTGTGTTCAATAAATCATAAGTTCTCTACACAGCTTTTTTAGCTTTTACTCGCGGTTTTTTCCTTCTCTTTTTCATTGAAAAGATTCAATCGGGTCACCCAATCGGTTTTGCGTTCTAATAGGAACACATCTAAAAACAGCAACAATAATGCCGCACCAATAAACCATTGAAACTGGTCTTTAAAATCGGCAAATTGCTTGGCCTCAAACTCTTTTTTATCCATGCCATTAAAATTATCAGCCATGGTATCTACAACTTCCTGAGTGTTTGTGCCATTTATGTATTCGCCATTGGCTTCTTCCGCAATTGCTTTCAAAGTCGCCGCATCCAGTTTTGTTATCACGGTTTCCCCTTCCTGGTCTTTTTTATAGGACTGAATCACACCATTTTTTTTTAAAGGAATAGGCCCGCCCTTTGCAGTCCCTACACCGATGGTAAAAATACGGATGCCTTCTTCCTGAGCAGATTCGGCAATTTCCGCGGCATTCCCTTCATGGTCTTCACCGTCTGAAACGATGACCAGCACGCGATTGGTCTGGTCTGCATCGTCATAATAGGTTTTTGCCAACTCTATCGCGTCCTTAATCGCTGTGCCCTGACTGGAAAGCATATCGGTATTCATAGAACTCAGGAACATTTTTGCACTACTATAATCTGTAGTGATAGGCAACTGGGGGAAAGCGCTACCGGCATAAGCGATAATACCCACGCGATCGCTCCCCAGATTATTGATGATCTGGGTGACCAGCTGCTTCGCCTTCTCCATACGGTTTGGCGCAATGTCTTCAGCAAGCATACTTTTTGATACGTCAAGGGCAAAGACCACGTCAACGCCTTCCCGTTTTACCGTTTCCAGCTTGGTTCCTATTTTGGGATTTACCAGTCCCAGACTAATGAAAGCAATCGCCAAGCAGAGCACGATCACCTTTAAAGCCGGTTTAAAGCGAGAACGATGCGGCGTTAACTTTTGCAGCAGTTCGCGGTCTGCGGTAAAGCGCTTTTGCGCCCGGCGTTTCCAAAGAGAAAGCCCAAAGAAGAGTAGTAAAACCACCGGGATGGCAAGTAAAACCCAGAACCATACTTTTTCGTCTAATAATATATTGTTCATTTCTATATTGATTATCGCTCAAAAACCACCCCTCTCCCGACAAAGTCAGGATTTTCCCCTCCTTTTTAAGGAGGGGAGCCTTAACATGATTGCTTGATGTTCCCCCTTCGGGGGTTAGGGGGATTACACAAAGCTCCTGAATACTGTATTCCTCAAGAGGATTTCAAACAAAAGCAAACCAAGGGCAAATAACGCCAATGGGCGGTATTTTTCTTCATAATTGGTGTATTTAAACTCCTCTACATCGGTTTTTTCCAGTTTATTGATCTCTTCGTAAATATCTTCCAGCTTTTGATTATCGGTTGCTCTAAAATAGAGTCCGCCGGTTTTTTTGGCAATTTCCTTCAGCAGATCTTCATCTATTTCTACAGGAATACTTCCATACTGAAAACTTCCGTCAGGCCGCATTGCCACCGGGGATAATGCAGTGCCATTAGTTCCCAGGCCGATTGTATATACCTTGATGCCAAACTCAACCGCAAGTTCACTGGCTGTGGTGGGTTCTATAAATCCGGCATTGTTTACCCCATCGGTCATTAAAATAATCACCTTACTTTTTGCTTTGCTATCCTTCAACCGGTTCACCGAAGTGGCGAGGCCCATTCCTATGGCTGTTCCTCCCTCAATAATGCTATTGTAGCGAATATCGTCAAGCGAACTCAAAACGATCGCCTTATCACTGGTAATAGGCGTACGCGTATAGCTTTCACCGGCATATTCCACAAGGCCTATGCGATCATTGGGACGCCCCATAATAAATTCACCGCCCACTTCTTTGAGCGCTTCTAGCCTATTGGGCTTTAAATCTTTGGCCAGCATACTGGCAGATACATCTATTGCGATCACGATATCAATCCCGCGAGTTGTTTTTGTGCGGGTAGAAACATCTACGGTACGTGGGCGCGCAAGAGCGGTGATCAAAAAGGAGAGCGCAAGCAAACGCAGCACAAATAGCAATGGCCGTATCTTGGCGAGAAAACCACTGCCGGTTTTAAAACCTTTCAGCGTAGAAATTTTTACCTGCGCCGTAAGTTTATTTCGCTTCCAGAAATACCAAGCAATTGCCACTGGAAGCAGTAGCAAAAGCCAGAAAAATTCGGGATTTTGAAATTCAAAATTGTCAAACATTAGTTGGTCGTTTTTTGAAGTTCAACCGAATTGATGATACGGTCTGTCATTTCCTTGGCATATTTATCATCATCGCGGTGCATTACGATTATCTGTTGAATCACTCCGGGCGTGGTAAAACTGAGCATAATATATTCGCCCGTCCTAAAGGTATCTGGCTTTCCTTGAACGGGAAATTCACCGCTGCCAAATGTCTTTAACCCTTCAGCCCCTTCTGGCGTGGTATATTTTTCACTTTTTACCACGAGGTTTTTAGCTCCTTGATTTTCCATACCAGAAATGGAGCCATCTACCGCTTTTTGAAGGTCAATTTCCTGATCGCCGGGCACGCGGGTGTTGTTCAAAATAATGGCAAAATCTTCCAGATAGCTGCCGTAGGCAAAAGCGTTCATCTCTACTTTACCCTTGATTTCATCGGGCAGCGGAAGCTCTGTTCTCTTCAACACCTTTGGCGTAGAAATGGTAATGGGAGGAAAACCATACTCACTGCGTATCCAATCTCCCTCCAGTAATTCTTTGGAAGGATGACCCAGGAAGTTATCCTTCACATAATCAAAACCTTTGGTAGCGATCAGAATTCCAGCAGAAATAATAAGAATACCCAGCACGCCAAAAACACCGGTAAGTATCAATTTGCGTTTTCTTCTGCGCTCTAAAGCGTCACGGTAAGCGGCATCGCGCATCAGCTCTTCTTCGGTAGGCGGCGGTATGGATTCATGCGTTTCCTTGACCACTTGCTCAACGACCAGCCGGTCTGCTTCAGATTTACCGGATTCTGGCGTAATGCGGGCAAATTTGGTCAAATCTGCCGTGCGCAACACCTGCTCCAGTTTTTTAATGGTTTCAGTGCTAAAATCAATGTGACCGCTCTCTTTTTCCTGATAAAGACGTTCTATAAGTTCACCGGTAGTACTTTCCATAGAGCGGTCATAGACTTCTTCATCTAGATAATGCCGCACGATATCAGTAAGACGGGAGTAATAGGCTTTGGTCGCGGTCTGGTCTGTAGTTCTTCCTGGGGTTTTGTATTCTTCATCCAGCTGGTGCAACGATACGATTGCCTGCTCAAAAGGCGGTAGTTTCTTTTCGGCTTCGGCCTTTCTTCGGCTGCGCCGAATAATAAAAAATAAAAACGCTCCTATAAGTAGAAGGATACCCAAAATCCAAAGTGTCCATACCCACCAGTTGCTGGACGCTTTGTCAACGTTAATGATGTCTTTAATATCGTAAAGACCCTGTTTTGTAGTATCTACCACCACAGTATTAACCTCCACGCGCAGCGAATCTGTATAAAACGGCGACTGCCCAATACTGATGGTCTGCCGGGGAATAGTATAGGATCCGCTATCAAACTGGGTTAACCCATAGCGTTTAATGAGTGTCATTTTTTGCTGCGCGTAGGTCGTATCTATCGTATAAGACTCGATCATTTCGAGAGGAGCAAAGGTCTGCCCTTCGGGGAAAATCACCAGATCTGTAGAATCTGTGACTACATTTACGGTATAATTGAGCTGCTCTCCTATTTTAAGACTATCACGGTCTATGGCTGCGGCAACTTCCTGAGCTTCGGCATAAAAATTGCCAAAAAACAGCATAAAAAGGGCGAAAATCGCCTTAAAAATCGGTTTTTTTGACTTAAAATGGGCTGCCTTAACTGCTTTCATTCTCGTATTATCCTCTTCGTTTAAAATAACCCAGTAATTTTTTTACATAACTATCATCGGTGCGTACATCTATGACACCGGCACCGCTGCGGGTAAAGCTTTCGCGGTAATAATGCACTTTATCCTGGTAAAATTGCGAATAATTGTCGCGTACTTTTCTACTTCCTGTATTCACGAGCATGAGTTCGCCGGTCTCTTCATCTTCCATTTGTACCACGCCCAGACTGGGAATAGCCTCTTCGTGCCGGTCATAAATGCGAATGCCGGTAATATCATGCCGTTTTGCGGCGATTTTAAGCGTATCGCGATAATCTTCAGCAATAAAGTCTGAAAGCACAAAAACAATGGCTTTTTTCTTCATCACACCCGATAAAAATTTGAGCGCCTGCGCGACATCGGTCTTTTTACTTTTGGGGTCAAACTCCAGCAGCTCACGAATAATGCGCAGCACGTGTGATTTTCCTTTTTTTGGCGGAATATACAACTCGATCCCATCTGAAAATAAAATCAAACCAATCTTATCATTGTTCTTCATCGCCGAAAATGCCAAGGTAGCGGCGATTTCGGTCACGATTTCCGCTTTAAATTGTTGATCAGTCCCAAAAAATTCAGAACCGCTCACATCGGCCACCAGCATCATGGTGAGTTCCCTTTCCTCTTCAAAAACCTTTACAAAAGGCTCACTGTATCGTGCGGTGACATTCCAATCAATATTCCGGACATCATCGCCAAATTGATACTGCCGCACCTCGCTAAAGGTCATCCCACGCCCCTTAAAAGTAGAGTGATATTCCCCACCAAAAATGTGATCAGAAAGCCTGCGCGTCTTGATCTCAATCTTGCGTACCTTTTTAAGAAGTTCTTTAGTATCCATGGTTCAGTAATCAGTATTCAGTCTCAGTGGGCAGTGAAAATGTAGGTTATAAAGTACTATTCAACCTATGAAAAAGCGGAACCGTAAACTGTCCACTGTAACTGCCCACTGTATTTACGGTACTTCTATCTCGTTTACGATCTTGTTGATAATTTCTTCGGTGGTAACATTTTCGGCTTCTGCCTCGTACGTAATACCGATTCTGTGCCTGAGCACATCATGTACGATGGCGCGCACATCTTCTGGGATTACATAGCCTCTTCCACGTATAAATGCGAAACACTTTGCAGCGGTGGCTAAATTTATACTTCCCCTGGGCGAAGCGCCAAAACTGATGAGCGGCTTCAGGTCTGAAAGTTTATAATTTTCTGGGTAACGTGTGGCAAAAATGATATCCAGGATATATTTCTCGATCTTCTCGTCCATATACACTTCGCGTACCGACTCTTGCGCCCGTAAAATCTGCTCTACCGAAACCACTGCGTTCACTTTCTCATAACTGCCTTTGAGATTTTGACGAACGATCAATTGCTCATCGGCCAGTTTTGGATAATCGATGACGGTTTTTAGCATAAAACGGTCAACTTGCGCTTCGGGAAGTGGATACGTTCCTTCCTGCTCAACTGGGTTTTGGGTAGCCATCACAAGAAACGGTTTATCCAACACAAAAGTCTCGTCGCCGATGGTCACCTGCTTTTCCTGCATGGCTTCCAGCAGTGCACTCTGCACTTTGGCCGGTGCCCGGTTTATCTCATCTGCAAGCACAAAATTGGCAAAAATGGGCCCTTTTTTGATACTGAAATCATTCAATTTCATGTTATAGATAAGCGTTCCCACAACATCTGCCGGAAGTAAATCTGGCGTAAACTGAATACGGCTGAATGAACCATGAACCGCCTTTGAAAGCGTATTGATCGCAAGCGTTTTTGCCAGCCCAGGTACCCCTTCAAGCAGAATATGGCCTTGCCCTAGAAGGCCAATGAGCAGTCGCTCTACCATATGTTTTTGCCCAATGATGACCTTATTGATCTCCATCGTGAGCACTTTTACAAACGCACTCTCGCGTTCTATTTTTTCATTAATGGCACCTATATCTACAGGATTACTGGTTTCTTCCATGATAACTTATATTCTTTAACGGGTTTTCGACTTTGCAATGTTTGTTTTTATTACTCAACGCCTTGTTAACAACAGGTTAAAAAACCTTGTGGGCAGGGCTTAATAATCTTGTATTTTCTAATTTCAAAGCCCTAATTTTAAGGGATGGAATTTAGCAATAATAGCACGTTTTTTCAAGGATTATCAAGGTTTGTACCAATATACTGAAAACAAGCCTTTTATAGGCCAATCGCAAATACAAACAAAATACCAAAACAGCACCCTACAAGAACTTCTTTTGAAATTCTTGCCGTGCGATAGTCTAATAATTTTATTTTGTAAGTAGGCTCTAAAATCCTTTTCAAATCAAAAGACGAAAGGCTGCCGACGATGTTGCAGATGCTATTATTAAAACATTCTTAAAGTATAAAAAACGACCAATTAACAGTAAAAAACGAAATATGAGTACAAAAACAGCATTAATTACTGGCGCAAGTAGTGGGATAGGACAAGCCACTGCACGAGAATTTGCAAAACAAGGCATTAATCTTATTCTCTGTGGAAGAAGGCAGGAACGCCTGGACGAAATCGAAAAAGAATTATCAAAGCAGGTAGAAGTCACCACGCTTAACTTTGACGTGCGCGATAAAAAACGGGTCAAAGAGGCTATAAATTCGCTTAAAAAGCCCTTTAATCAGGTTGATATTTTAATCAATAATGCAGGTAATGCGCACGGTCTGGCTACCATTCAGGAGGGTGATAGCGATGACTGGGATGCGATGATAGATATCAATGTTAAAGGACTTTTATACGTGAGTGATGCCATTATCCCACAAATGATCGCACGCAATGCCGGCCACATCATTAACATAGGTTCTACCGCAGGAAAAGAAGTATATCCCAAAGGCAATGTGTATTGCGCCAGTAAGCATGCCGTAGATGCCATAAACCAAGGGATGCGCCTAGATCTGAACGGCTACAACATTCGCGTGGGCGCCGTAAACCCAGGGATGGTGGAAACGGAATTCAGTGAAGTGCGCTTTAAGGGCGATACCGAAAAGGCTGATAAGGTTTATAAGGGTTTTAAGCCCCTGCAAGCTCAGGATGTCGCCGAGATCATCTATTTTGTAACCTCCCGCCCTGCACACGTCAATATCGCAGACCTCATGGTCATGAGCGTGGATCAGGCGAGTTCAGTGGTGGTTAATAAAAAATGATTATTATTTTTTATTGTTATTTTTATTGCCATTCTAATTCAACCTAGAAAATCATTTAAATAAATCAAAAATCAATCAATCTTGGCGCATTACAACTCTTTTGAACAATTAGATATCTATCAAATTTCACGAAGTATTTGCAATGAAATTTGGGAAATTATAGTGGATAGTTCTTTGGCTAAAGATTATAAATTGAAAGATCAAATAAATGGTTCCTCTGGATCTGTGATGGACAATATTGCTGAAGGTTTTGGACTTGGTGGGAATAAAGAATTTATCAATTTTCTGGGGTTTTCAAAAGGATCGTGCTGTGAGATGAAGGCGCAACTTCAACGTTGTCTGGATCGAAAACACATTGACCAAGATCAGTACGATGAACTTGAAGCAAAGTCACAGAACCTCATTGACCAAATCTCAAAATTTTCAAATTATCTTAAATCTTCTGAGAAACGAGGCTCAAAGTTTGATTAATATTCCCTTACCGGAATGAGTTGTGAAAAGAAAAAACCAGAAGATTAAAATAAATAAAAATCACCCGTAGTCTTTCTCAGCCGCCAATAATAATAAAAATAGTAATAATAATAAATTGATAAACAAACGCCTACTTATCAAAAACCTGCTTGCGCACAATGACGAGAACAGCTTTTATGATAAAAAGCGCAAGATTGATATAGGCAATAAAGAAGGGAAGGCGAAGTTTTTAAAGCATGTCTGCGCGCTTTCCAATTCCAATCCCAAGAACAATAGTTTTATCGTCATTGGGGTGGAAGATGAAAACAACGAAATCGTGGGCGTTCCGTTTTTTGACGATAGTAAGATCCAGAACCTTATTAATGCCTATTTGACCAATCCGCCGCTGGTTTCCTATGAGAACATCCCGTTTCCGCATTTGCCACAGGATCTGGTCGTAGGTTTAGTAACCATTCGGCCTACCGCCAAACTTACCGCGCTGCGAAAGAATATCTGGAAATACTGGGGTGGAAGCGTGTTTATGCGCGACGGAAGCATCTCGATGCCCAAGGTTTTTGACATTCAGATAGAAGATGTAAACAGCGCCATTGTCACTGCGATTGAAAATCATGCCAGTAACAGCATTGGTCTCACCCTCGATGGGGTGCTCGATTTTATTAACCACCGGCACAAAGACCTCTTTACCAATTATAAGGTGTTTAAAGAACAGTTTGTGGTCTGCTGGGCCGGTAACCAGAAAAAAGTAAAGGACAAAACTTTTTACAGCCGGGTAGATATTGAGCTCATCAATGAGCAGGTGCGCTTATTTTATTCGGCGCTCGATGAGGTGATGATCACCATCACCGAAGACACCTTTACCATTCTGGAATATGTACATTTAGGGCTTCAGGGCCGTTTTAAATATTATCCCCTGGAGGAGTTGACCATTCGGTTCAAAGAAAACGGGTTTTACAGTATAGATAGTAAATTGGTTTTTGAAAAACCAGAATTCGATAAAAAATTATTACATCATATTTACAACAACAATAACACGATCCTTGCAAAATTAAAGGCCGATAAAACCTTGAATAAAGGAGAGCTCGAAGATTTAAACAAGCTGGCTTCGGCTTATCTAATTTGCTACCTCAACGGCTTTGACCACGCGATGGATAAACTGGAGGAAGCCCGGCCATTTTTAAGGAGTCACGGCGATAAATTATACAGCACCTATAAAGACAACCTACGCATTTTGAGAAAAGTAAAATACAATTAATGGGAAGAACACTCGCCATAGGCGACATACACGGCGGCCTCAAGGCACTCAAGCAGGTGCTGGAACGCGCAAAGGCAACTCCAGAAGATCATATTATCTTTCTGGGCGATTATGTAGATGGCTGGAGCGAGAGTGCGCAGGTCATTGATTTTCTTATGGAATTTCAGCAGAAGTACAACTGCACGCTGATACGCGGCAATCACGACGAACTGGCACGGCAATGGCTGGAAAATGACGACCTCAACCCCAAGTGGCTCAAACATGGTGGAAGGAGCAGCATTCATTCCTATTCTAATTATTCAGAAAAACAGCGGGAAGAACACATAAACTTTTTTAAATCCTTAGAAAATTACCATGTAGATACTAAAAACCGCTTGTATGTACATGCCGGTTTTCAAAATCAGAATGGGGTCAATTTTGAATGGAATCCGCTTACTTTTTACTGGGACCGTACCCTCTGGGAACTCGTGGTCGCCATGGATACTTCGATCAAAAAAAATGATGTTAGGTATCCCAAACGTCTCACCCATTACCACGAAATTTTTATTGGCCACACACCGGTAACGCGCATCAATGAAGAAAATCCTACACAACGGGCCACTGTCTGGAATATAGATACCGGTGCTGCTTTTAAAGGGCCCATTTCTATAATTGACGTTGATACTAAAGAATTCTGGCAAAGTGATCCCGTTTTCACCCTTTATCCCGATGAAAATGGCCGAAATGAAGTATAAATCGGTTATTTTAGGCTAAAATATGGATTTCGACTTAAAAAACATTCCAGATCAGCCTCAACGTGTAGCTATCGTTACGGGCGCCAATAGCGGTCTGGGTTTTGAAACCGCGCATGCCCTTTGCCAAAAACAAATACGCGTCATAATGGCCTGTCGGAATTTGGCAAAAGCCGAAAAAGCGAAAAAACAAATCTGTGATAAAATTCCTGAAGCGAAAATTGAAACTTCTCTACTTGACTTAGCCAGCCTTAATTCCGTTCGTGCTTTCGCTAAAATGTATTCCACAAAATACGACCGGTTGGATTTGCTTATCAACAATGCGGGCGTAATGATGCCGCCCTATAAAGTGACCGAAGACGGCTACGAACTTCAATTTCAGGCTAATTATCTGAGCCATTTTTTATTGACCGGTTTACTGCTGCCCCTTTTGACCAAAACTGCCTGTTCGCGTGTCGTTTCCTTAAGTTCTAAAGCGCACGAAGAAGCCACAATTGATTTTGAAGATTTGCAATGTGCGCATCACTATTCTAAATGGAAAGCCTACGGCCAGAGTAAACTTGTCTGTTTGATCTTTGCCAAAGAACTGAACAGGCGGTTGCACAAAACAGGCGCAACAACCATCGCACTCGCCGCGCATCCCGGGATTTCCAATACTGGTCTTTTTCGTTATTTCCCGAAATGGTTTAATGCTGTTTTGAGTCCGCTGCTTGCTCCTTTGATTACTCATTCGCCAAAAAATGCCGCAAAACCTACTTTAAATGCTGCTTTGGGTCAAAATGTGACTGGTGGTGTTTATTATGGTCCATCAGGATTTATGGGGTTTAAAGGGGCACCCGGAAAAGTGGATTCTTCTGAGGTTTCTAAAGATGAAGAAATTGCAAAACGGCTTTGGGAAGTTTCTGAGGAGTTGGTGGAGTTTAGGTATTTAAATTAAAATCGATTAAAAGTCATTTTATTTCTTACAAATATGAAGCACTTAATCTTAATTTCAGCATTTATCATGTTTCTCTCTTGTATAAAGATTAGTGAAAATCCTGAATTTTACCAGATAAAGTTAACTGATAAAACTGTTGTGGGACTTTCTCCAGATTCTCTTCAAATTGAGAAAATAAAAGAGGAATTTGGAGAGGATGATTTTTATACCGTTGCAGACGATGTGATGTGGTACAATGCTAAAATGCTAGAAACAATTGATAGTCTAAACATTAAATATATACACACTAACAATAGACTAATGGATTATAAATCCGAAAGAAAAAATTGAAATTAACACAGATACAGCTGAAATCAAATGGCGTTATTTCTATTTTAATGGAAACGAAATCCTTGAAAAGGATGTATTTGATATAATTGATCTGAAAAGTTTTTATAAAAAGAAATAAAAGGTATGCCAGCTAAATTAATCGATTCTTTTTCAATTCCTCATCGCTCGTGTCTTGCTCAGCCTGAATAACTCAAAGTCTTCATTTCGACGCAAGGAGAATCATAATAATAGTTACTAAGCTTTCTCCCAAAAAACAATCTAAAACAACGAAAGTTGCCCCGGCCGAAACTGCTCAAAAAGTTCACAATTTAATGGTTCAATTTGCTGATTAGGTAAAAATCTTTTACGTCCCAATTCTACCTGTGCTTTGATCTGTGCTGCAAATTCGCCAGAACCGCGCATTCTGCGACCAAATTGGGAATCGTTGAGCTTTCCGTCATGACACTCGGCGATTTGATGCAGTACTTTATCGGCACGATCGGGCAGGGCTTTACGCAACCAGTCTTCAAAAATTCCGGCAATGGCACCATTCAACCGCACAACCGTATAACCTACTGATTTTGCTCCATATTCAGCCGATTTTTTGATAAGCGGAAGTATTTCATGGGCATTAATCCCAGGGATTATGGGCGCGGCCATGACCCGCACCGGGATACCGGCATCGCTGAGTTGGCGTACCGCCTCCAAACGCTTTTTGATCGTCGCGGTACGCGGTTCTAATAGTTGGCGTGTTTTTTCTTCCAGTGAGGTAACGGAAATATTCACATGGACGAGGTTGTCTTTAGCCAGATCTTTAAGAATATCCAGATCACGGGTAACCAGCGCATTTTTAGTGATAATCCCCACGGGATGCCGGTATTTTTGAAAAACCTGTAGCAGCTGGCGGGTGATTTCCAGCTTTTTTTCCACCGGCTGGTAACAATCGGTATTGCCGGAAAGTACGATGGGATGTGCTTTCCAGTTCTTCTTGGCCAGAAAAGTTTCCAATAATTCTACCGCATTTTTTTTAACCAGGATGCGACTTTCAAAATCCAGGCCAGCGTCGTAGCCCCAATATTCGTGACTATTGCGCGCATAGCAATAGACGCAACCGTGCTCGCAGCCTTGATATGGATTAAGTGAATACCCCATGCCCACATCTGGACTTTCCACTTTGTTGACGATGGTTTTAGGGAATGTTTCCAGAAAAAGGGTTCGGTTATTTTCGGGATCGTCGCCTTCCTTCTCGCAATAATTCAGAAAATCATCACGTACTTCATGGCTGTGCTCAGAAAACCTATTGGTCACGTGTTTCTGCGCTCCCCTTCCTTTGATATGTTCAGAATTGCTCAATTAAATTAGGAATTTATACAAATATATGGAAATATTCCTAATTTTTAAATATAATATACATAATATTAACCACCGGGCCCCTCCTTTCCAAAGAGGTAGCTTTACTGCATTTGAAGTTTTGAAAGTATCTCTTCACACAACCGATGTGTTTCCCAGATATCCTGAATGCGATTGGGATCAAATTTTCCATTTTCCAAAACATCCAACCAGTCTGCTATCATGGCTGTAAATCCTCTTTTATAAAGTGTACTATCCCAATTATCAAATCCAAGTAAATTCTTACTTCCGTTGTGATAATAGCACCCAGAATCAAGTCCTTCCAGCAACCATTTATTTCCTTTCGAAAAATATTCAATGCGCTCTTCTGTAACGCCACTTACACGGTTCATCAGACCATTTAACAAGGTGTCGTTTTGTTGCCATTGTACCTGGATGCTTTCCAGAAGCCCTTTATTCATTTTTGAAAATACCTGAAGGTTCTTTACAGCACCGCTGCCTAAGAAACGCAAGCTATCTATCACGTGAATAAAATCATCAAAAATAAAAACACGTGGATCACCTGGTAAATTTATCCTGTTTTTTTGCCAAAGTATTTGAACGGGATTTGACTCGGCCGTCAATTTTTTCACCAGCGGTGCAAAGCGGCGGTTAAAACCCAAATACAATAAGGTTTGCTTTTGAGTAGCGAGCTCTAGTAATTCTTCAACCTCTTTGAGGGAATAGGCAAGGGGTTTATCTACAAAAGTGGGAATGCGTGCTTTTAATAACTGGGAAACGATGGAGAAATGGCTTTCGGTAGCACTATGCACCATCGCGGCATCGGGTTTGGTCTTCATTAAATCATCCAAGTTGCTAAAACACTTTTCTATTCTATACTGTCGCGATAGTTGCTTCAAGGTTTTAGAATCTCTCGTACATAAAATAGGTTCTACCTGCGCATGAGCTGCCAAGATGGGCAGATACGCTTTTTGTGCGATTGCACCCAGACCTATGAGTGCGATATTTAATTTTGAGGAATGCGGCATGTACAAAAACTAGATACGTAAAAGCTTTTTGATCAATTTATTCACCTGGGAAATCGGCTTTTCTCTTTTCAAGAAATGCGCTTGTACCTTCTTTAAAATCCTCCGTGCCAAAACAATGGCCAAAAGCTTTAATTTCGGTGGCAAAACCGTCAATTTTAGGATTAAAACCGGCGTTTATGGCTGTAATGGCCGCTTTTATCGCTACTCCCGAATTATTACAGATTTTATTAGCGATATTTTTGGCCATGGGCAACAGTTCTTCAACAGACGTAACGTGATTTACCAAGCCATATTCGAGGGCTTTCTCCGCGGGAATCATTCCTGCGGTCATGATCATTTCCATAGCGCGACCTTTACCTACGAGCTGCGGGAGGCGCTGTGTACCACCATAACCGGGAATGAGCCCCAGCGAAGTTTCGGGCAGCCCCATTTTTGCATTGTGGCTGGCAACGCGAAAATGGGCGGCCATTGCAAGTTCCAAACCACCGCCCAGTGCAAAGCCATTGATCGCGGCAATGACCGGTTTATGCATATTTTCAATAAAATCAAAGAGATTTTGCTGCCCTTCCCGAGCCAGCGCACTGCCTTCCTGCTCATTATAATCTGAGAACTCACTAATGTCTGCACCGGCCACAAAAGCTTTCTGCCCTGAACCTGTTAAGATCACGATGCGCGCCGCTTCGTTTTCATTGGCATCGGTAAAGGCCTCGTGCAGTTCGTTTATAGTCGCTTTATTAAGGGCATTTAGTTTTTTGGGCCGATTGATGGTAATGTAAACAATCGTATCTTCCTGTTTTACCTCTAAGTTCTCGTAATCCATACTATTTGATTTATTGCTTAAAACGGGTGAAAAATACCCTTTTTTGGGCTGAATTTAGGCTGAATAACAAGGTTTTTCAGCAAAAATCAGTGTATGGCGGCGCGATGTTCCTGCGGAAACGAAACCTTAAAAACAGTCCCTTTTCCCACGTGTGACGTAAAGGTAATGCTTCCCTGATAGGTTTCCACAATATTCTTAACCATTGCCAAACCTAGGCCCATACCGCTGGATTTTGTAGTGAATTTCGGCTCAAAAACAAGTGTTGCGTTTTCTTCGCTGATGCCCGCGCCATTGTCTATAACCAGTAAAAGCACTTTTTCACTCTCACTCTTGATATCGATGCAAATCTGTGGATTTTCGACATTTTCGGTCGCTTGGATGGCATTTTTAACCAGATTGGTCACCACCCGTATTAATTGGGTACGGTCAAATTTGGCAATGATTTCTTCCTTTTCGGCTTTAAAATGAATGTAGGACTCGTTGAAAATATCAAGGGCCAGTTTGGCCACAAAAACCACATTCAAAGTTTCATTTTGCTGCGCGGGCATTTTCGCATAATTAGAAAATGCCGAAGCGATGCTGCTCATTGTATCAATTTGCTGAATGATGGTCTTGCTGTGCTCATCCAGTTTTTTACGAATATCAGGATCAGTAGGATCGAAGCGCTGCTGAAAACTCTGCACGGTCAAGCGCATGGGGGTAAGCGGGTTTTTAATCTCGTGGGCTACCTGTTTTGCCATTTCGCGCCAAGCCTGCTCGCGCTCGCCCTGGGCCAGTTTTGCCGCACTTGTTTCGAGTTCATCGATCATGAGGTTATAGGCACGCACCAAATTGCTGATTTCCTCACTGGCATCATCTATCTCAATTTTCTGGTTACGCTTGTCCAGCCGTGTCTGTATCATCTTATCGCTAATGGTCTTTAAGCTGCGCGTAATATAGCGTGACAGAAAGTAGGAAAGCACGATGGCGATAAGCAGCATGAACAGGTAACCTTCCGCCAGGCGGCGCAAAAATTCATCAAGCTCGCGGGTAATAAAATCGTCATCCTGAATGTAGGGCAGGTTGAGGATAGCCAATGGTTTAAACTGGTTGTCTGTGATATAGGTGTAGGAAGATTGAAACTTTACTCCATTTTTCATCATGGAGGTAACCCAGCGTTTGTTTGGTGCGTTATCTATACCGTCCAGAATAGCCGCGGCCAACTGAATATCTATCGTATCTGCAGCAAAGCCGTCTTTTGATTTTACAAGGAGGTTCCCATTAAGATCATAAATATTTATAGGGAGTTCGTGCACATCAGAAATGCGGTAGATATCCTGTTTTTCCTTAAGGATGATGGGTATTTTTTCGGTAATGACTTCGAAAGACGTTTTGCTGAGCACATAAGAGATTTCTGCCCTTATCTGATCTTCCTTTCTAAGCAGACGGCTGGTGTGGTAATCTTCGGCCTCTTCTTTATACTGTATCACCGAAATGGTCCCAATGAGAATAGATGCCCCAAAAATGAGCATGATCATCGATAGGAAGATGCGAGTACGCAATGAAAGTTTGGTCATATTCATCATAGGTGTGAATATCAAAAACCACGCCGTTACGCGTCAGGATTTTTTTTGCGGATGCGCCTGTACAAGCGAATTCCCAACATAAGGAGCACCGCCAGACCCAGCAAGCCAAAAAGACCGTACAACCAGTTGACCGCACTTTTAGTAATCGCCAGAAAAATTACCGCAAACAGGATAAGGGTCGCGCCCTCGTTCCAGATGCGCATAAACCGCGAAGTATAATTAACCTCTCCCCGTTGCAATTGCTTGAAAATTTGATGATTTTTAAGGTGGTAGGCAAAAAGAAGTACGACAAAACCCAATTTGATCTGCATCCACGGGGCATGCAACAGTGCCGAATTAAGATAGAGCATCGTGAAAGCAAAAATACTGGTCAAGATCATGGAAGGCCAGGTGATGATATACCAGAGTCTTTTTGCCATCAGACCCAACTGCTTGCCCAGAATGGATTTTTCGGGTTCTTCTTTTTCGGCAGCTTCGATCTGATAAATAAAAAGCCGGGGAATGTAGAACAGACCGGCAAACCAGGTCACAATAAAGATAAGATGCAATGATTTTATGTACAGATAATATTCCATAGGTCAAATTTATGCCGAAATTTTTGAACCGAATGGCCTAAAATTCGTCTAAAAAACGCCAAAATAATGCCCAGAACCATAAAAAAACCCCGAAAAGTCGGGGTTTTTTTATTATTCATCTTCTTCTTCAGGCTTCATGGTAAAGGTTTCCATAAACTTGGTGGTATAGTTACCAGCAATGTAGTCTGGATCGTCCATTAATTGCCTGTGGAAAGGAATTGTGGTCTTCACGCCTTCAATTACAAATTCATCAAGGGCGCGCTTCATCTTGTTTATTGCCTCTTCGCGTGTTTGCGCTGTGGTAATCAATTTGGCAATCATGGAGTCATAATTCGGCGGAATCATATACCCACTATATACGTGGGTATCTATACGCACGCCGTGACCTCCCGGTGCATGCAGGTTTGTGATTCTACCTGGGCTCGGTCTGAAGTCATTATAAGGATCTTCAGCATTGATACGACATTCTATGGAATGTAATTGTGGCAGGTAATTTTTTCCTGAAATGGGTACGCCGGAAGCAACTAAAATTTGCTCTCTGATCAAGTCATAATCTACAACCTGCTCTGTAATGGGATGTTCTACCTGTATACGGGTATTCATCTCCATAAAATAAAAATTGCGATGCTTATCTACCAGAAATTCCACGGTGCCCGCGCCTTCATATTTAATATATTCAGCAGCTTTTACTCCGGCAGCACCCATTCTTTCGCGCAGGTCATCGGTCATAAAAGGGGATGGAGTCTCTTCGGTAAGCTTCTGGTGCCTACGCTGTATAGAGCAGTCCCTTTCTGAAAGGTGGCAGGCTTTACCATTACTATCGCCTACAATCTGGATCTCGATATGGTGAGGTTCTTCTACAAACTTCTCCATATACATATCATTATTACCAAAAGCAGCGGCAGACTCCTGCCGGGCAGAATCCCAAGCTTTTCTAAGGTCTTCCTTTTTTTGTACCGCGCGCATACCTTTACCGCCACCGCCTGCGGTAGCTTTGATCATCACGGGATAGCCAGTTTCCTCAGCAATGCGCTCGCACTCTTCAAAATCTTTTATGATACCTTCACTACCCGGTACGCAAGGTACGCCGGCTGCTTTCATGGTTGCTTTTGCGGTGGCTTTATCACCCATTTTTGCAATCATTTCTGGAGAGGCGCCTATGAATTTGATCTCATGCTCTTCGCAGATTTTTGAGAATTTGGCATTTTCAGAAAGAAAACCGTAACCAGGGTGTATTGCATCTGCATTGGTGATTTCTGCAGCAGCAATAATATTGCTCATTTTCAAATAAGACTCGCTACTGGGCGGAGGGCCTATACAAACAGCTTCATCTGCAAAACGCACGTGAAGGCTTTCTGCATCTGCAGTAGAGTAGACGGCTACCGTTTTAATACCCATTTCTTTACAGGTACGTATCACACGTAATGCGATCTCCCCGCGGTTTGCTATAAGTATCTTTTTAAACATGGTTTTATTAACATTGATTAACCCAATCGTATTATTTAATTAGGTTGTGGGGATACTTCAGTTAGAACGAAATGCTTAAGAAGGGTCAACCAAAAATAGCGGTTGATCAAATTCTACCGGTGAGGAATCGTCAACTAGAATTTTTACAATAGTCCCTTTTACCTCACTCTCAATCTCGTTAAAAAGTTTCATGGCTTCTATAACACATAGCACATCACCGTCTTTTATTTTAGAGCCCACTTCTACAAATGTAGGCTTGTCTGGTGCAGGTTTACGGTAAAAAGTACCTATTATGGGTGATTTTATTGTCGTGTATCTAGACTCATCAACCTCTTCTTTAGTAGGCTCTGGTGCCGGGGCGCTGGGTTGTGGTTGTGCCGGCTGGGGCGCTGCTTGCTGAGCGGGAGCGCCCTGCATAGGTATTTGCTGTACAAAGGTGGTCTCCCCTTTTTGATCTTCGCTCCCGGTCCTTATGGTGATTTTAAAATCATCCATCTCCAGTTTTACTTCACTGGCGCCAGATTTAGCAACGAATTTGATCAAATTCTGAATTTCCTTTAAATCCATAATAAATTATATTAACTAGATTGGTTTTTAACTATTGTAAGCCCATTTTAAATATATGGAGCCCCAAGTAAAGCCGCCTCCAAAAGCGGCAAAAATAATATTGTCCCCTTTTTTGAGCTTCTTCTCATAATCGCCCATCAATAAGGGCAGGGTTGCGGAAGTGGTGTTGCCATAGCGCTGAATGTTCATAAGCACCTTATCATCATCCAGGCACATACGCTTTGCGGTAGCATCTATAATGCGCTTGTTTGCCTGATGTGCCAGCAGCCAGTTTACGTCTTCACTTTTTAGGTCATTGCGCTTCATAATAAGCTCACCCACTTCTGCCATATTAGAAACCGCAAATTTAAAAACGGTTTTGCCATCCTGGCTTACGTAATGCTCTCGGTTTGCAACGGTCTCTTGGGTGGCCGGCTTTAATGAGC
>DRGP01000116.1 GCA_011050015.1 Leeuwenhoekiella sp.
CCGCCATTAAAACCAAACCAGCCCAACCATAAAATCAAGACCCCCGCAGCGGCAAATGGTATGTTGTGACCTGGAATTGCACTTGGCTTACCTTTCTCGTCAAATTTGCCAATACGTGCTCCTATTAAGTAAATGGCAATCAATGCCGCCCATCCTCCTACAGAGTGTACAAGCGTTGAACCGGCAAAATCATAAAAGCCTTCAGCATCTCCGTATGACATACTAGATAAGAAGCCTCCGCCCCATTGCCAGGAGCCAGAAATAGGATAAACAATACCAACATAAATAATCGTAAAGATCATAAATGCGCCTAATTTAACACGCTCAGCAACCGCTCCAGATACGATAGTGGCCGCAGTGGCCGCAAACATGCCCTGAAAAAGAAAATCGGTCCACCAAGTATAACCGCCATCGGCGTATTCGGGAGTGAGCCCATTTTCAGGAGGAGCTATCCCGAAACCGGCAAAGTCCAAGATTCCTGCTGAATTTTCTGCAAAACCGGGGTACATAAGGTTAAAACCACCTATGTAATACATCAGTAAGCCTACACAGATAATAAAAATGTTTTTAAACAAAATGTTGATGGTATTCTTTTCACGTGTAAGTCCTATTTCTAGAAATGAAAAGCCCAAGTGCATAAAAAACACGAGTCCCGTACAGATCATCATCCATACATTATTTGCTGTAAATAATCCTGCTTCCATATAATTGTTAATTTGTGTGGTTAATTATTTAAGTGTTTCTCCGCCCTTTTTACCGGTACGGATGCGGTATGCTTCTTCAATATCTGAAACAAAGATTTTACCGTCGCCTACCTCACCGGTTCGCCCGGCCAAGAGGATGGCATCTATTGCCGCTTTTTCAAAATCATCGTTGACTACAATAGAAAGGTACCTACGCTGTATATCGCTTGTACTGTAACTTACCCCTCGGTAAACACTGCCTTCTTTTTCATTGCCGAGTCCTGTAACATCCCAGTAGGAAAAAAAGTTTACCCCTTTTTCGTGTAATGCCTTTTTAACTGCGGTGAACTTAGATTTGCGGATGATAGCTTCAATTTTCTTCATAATAATTAAATGTTTTTGTTAAAATTAAAACGAATATACGGCTGCAAGCACAAACGACCCAAGACTTTTCTGAGATTCCAGATCACGATCTAAAAAAGCATCTTCACTTGCCGTATCTAACCGAAGTTCTGGAATAAGAGTTAGGTCTCCTATATTTATATTTCCAGAGAGGGTAACCGCAAATACATTGGCATCGCCATCGTCATAAAAATTTGGATTGTCTATTTGATCAATAGCGCCAAATGTTCCAAACTCGCTAAAATATTCTGGTCGTACCCCTAGTTTAAAAGTATCGCTCACCGCAACTTGGGCATAAAGGGCAAAACCATAAAAACCAACATCGTCATAATCGCTTCCGTCAGGTAAAGAAGTCGTATTATAAGTTGTGTTAAATCCTAAATAGAACGTATCGGTAAGGTCATAACCGGTGGTAAGATCTACCTGAAATAATGTACCGGCATTTTCACCGAAGCCTTCATCTTCATAATCTCCATCCTGATCGCCTACCAGCACATTAAGATAGGTGCTACCAGCATCTGTGCTATAACCCACTTGACCACCAAAACTGTAACTTCCGTTGGGATTAAATTCAGTAAAATCGGTAGCGTTCATTACGGCAAGCATTGCACTCCAGTTATCGTCAAGTGCAAAATCTGCTTTGATACCGGTGTGGGAAAAAGGACCGTAGGAGAACATATAAGAGGTTGAATAATTAAAATTGGCAGTAGGGGAAATAACCTCATACCCCAAAAATGTATTCCAATTCCCGAAGGTAAGCGTAACATTCTCGCTCACGTTCCAGTACACATAAAGTTGGTTTACGATAGAGGAGTTTCCGGTAGAGTTAAAGACCGCATCTTCACCACGGGGTCCAAAGACCAAATCTGCTACAGCACCTACTTTATCACCTTCGTAGCTCAGTATGGTATTGGCCATGCCTAATGCAAAACCCGGCCGGTTTGCAAAAGAACTGCCCGGTGCCATATAAGTATCCCCTCCAGGTTCGGTGAATTTATTAATGGAGTTGAGATTGGTGCGGTAGTACGCATCCACCGATCCAGAAAAATTAAGTTTAGAAAACCATGATGGGTCTTCCTCTTCCTGGGCAAATAATATGGTGGTGCAAAACAATAATAATAGTAAAGTAATTTTTCTCATCTGTGGTTCATTAAATTAGTTGAATTGTGAGCCACTAAACTAATTAATTATTCAATATGCATTGAAAATTTAAGGGGTGTATATTATATTTTTATGCTTTAATCAATATGACCCCCTAAATTTTAGGGGGTCATTATTTATAAACCGTTAATAAACCTTAAAATTATCATATCAAAAATGATTTTTTTTCCTTATTTCCACATTTTTGAAGTTAAAAGGGGTAAAAAAGTACTTAATTCCACTTTTTTATGTTAAATGAGAAAAAGACCGAAGTACGTTTTTTGCACTAAAATGAATAGTTTGCAGAAAATAGCGCTGTTAATTTGATAAAATAGCGTGTGTTATTTTATATAAATTTGATTTTTAATGAAATTTTTTAATGAAAATGAAATAATAAAAATGAGTTCACTTAAATATATTGCGGTTTCAGATTTATGAATAGCTTTATAGTTAGTTGATACCACAAATTGGTTAATTATGAAAGAAAAACAAGGATTGTATGCTCCCGAATTTGAACATGAAAACTGCGGAGCAGGATTTATATGTAGCCTCGAAGGAAAGAAGTCTAATGATATAATACACAACGCTCTCGAAATTTTAGAAAAACTAGAGCATCGTGGTGCTGTTAGTAGTGATGGCAAAACCGGTGATGGTGCCGGTATACTTATAGATATACCCCACGATTTTTTTGTTGAAAAATGTGATTTTGAGCTTCCAGAAGCACGACAGTACGCCATGGGGAACGTATTTCTACCCAGAAAAGAAAATCAGCGCGAGTACTGCAAAGCCATATTTGAGGAGCAAATTGTTGCTAAAGGCTTAAAATTACTGGGGTGGAGAAAGGTGCCCGTAGATGCTGGATTCCTAGGGGCTATTGCAGCAGAGGTGGAGCCACATATAGAACAGATTTTTATTGGCAAGCCAGAAGATGGCATGGATGACAGAATGTTTCAGGTCAAGCTTTTCGCTGCGCGTAAAGTTGCTGAACATACTTTATTAAATAGTAAACTCTCTGAACGGAGCTATTTTTACCTACCCAGCCTTTCTACCAAAACCCTTATATTTAAAGGGCTTTTAATGCCAGAGGATATCAAATTCTACTATACAGATCTGCTTGATGTGAAATTAACGACTCGTCTCGCCCTTGTACATCAGCGCTTTTCTACAAATACATTTCCTACTTGGGATTTAGCGCAGCCATTTAGATATATGTGCCATAATGGTGAGATCAATACCCTACGCGGAAATATCCGTCGTATGCGCAGCCGTGAAGAGTTATTGCAGAGTGAAATGTTTCCGGATGATATTAAAGAACTTTTCCCTATTATTTTAAAAGGAAAATCAGATTCCGCCTCTATGGACATGGTGGTTGAACTCTTACTGATGTCGGGGCGCTCCTTACCAGAGATCATGATGATGCTCGTTCCTGAAGCTTGGGAAAAGCATCAGGATATGACCGAGGCCAAGAAAGCTTTCTATGAGTTTAATAGTTGTATCATGGAGCCGTGGGACGGCCCCGCGTCTATACCATTTACAGATGGTGATTATATTGGGGCGATTTTAGACCGTAACGGTCTGCGCCCTTCCCGATATTCGGTTACTAAGACTGGTTTTGTAATCATGTCTTCAGAAACGGGAGTTCTTGAACTTGATCCTGCAAATGTTTCTTATCATGGTCGCCTAGAACCGGGTCGTATGTTTCTGGTAGATATGAATGCCGGCAGGATTATAAACGACGAAGAGATCAAAGAAGAAATTGTGTCCAGACACCCTTACAAGAAATGGCTGGCAGAAAAACGCGTCCATCTAAGGGATATCCCATACCGAAATGAGGATGTGGTCTTTGATAGTACACCGCTTCATTTGCGTAAAAATATATTCGGTTATACAAAAGAGGATATAGATACGATTATCCTTCCTATGGTTAGTAAAGCTAAAGAACCACTTGGCTCTATGGGTACAGATACCCCGCTTGCCTTGTTTTCTGAACGGCCACAGCTCATGTATAATTACTTCAAGCAATTGTTTGCCCAGGTAACCAATCCTCCGCTTGATGGGATTCGTGAAGAATTGATAACAGATCTCAGTCTTACATTGGGAGGCGATGTCAATCTGATGGAAATAACACCTGATTACTGTCAAAAAATACGCATACAGAATCCAGTAATTTCCAAAGAAGACCTTGACAAAATAAAAAATAATGATCACGATTCGTTTAGGGTAACTACAGTCCCCATGCTTTATGAGGCCAAACGCGGTCTCAACGGACTTGAAGCTGCTCTTGAAAATATGATAAAAGAGGCTTCTAAAGCCATTGACGAAGGTTATACCATCCTCATACTTTCAGACCGTAATGTTAGTGAAGAAATGGCGCCTATACCAGCGTTACTGGCCTGTTCATACATGAATAGTGGCTTGTTTAAATCTGGGCAGCGCTCTAAAATGAGCTTTATTATAGAGTCTGCAGAACCCCGTGAAGTGCATCACTTTGCATTATTATTTGGTTATGGTGCAAGTGCCATAAATCCTTATATGGTGAATGAAATTATTCAGGAGCAGGTGAATGCAGGCAATCTGGAAAATATCACTTTTAAAGATGCTGTTGAAAATTACAATAAGGCAGTAGGGAAAGGAGTTGTCAAGGTTATGAACAAAATAGGTATTTCAACCTTAAATTCATATAGAGGCTCTCAATTATTTGAAGCTCTGGGGCTTAACTCTAAGTTAATTGATAAATATTTTCCAAATACACCAAGTCGAATTGAGGGAATTGGTCTGTATGAAGTAGAGCAGGAAGTAGCTAAGCGCCATGAACGGACTTTTAAAACGCAGGATGTAGCGGGCAATCTAGATC
>DRGP01000117.1 GCA_011050015.1 Leeuwenhoekiella sp.
ATCTAGCAGCAATCCAAGGCAGGATGCGAAACCAATGGAAAACTTGTTTTTATCCGTGGAGTATTCGTCATAATTAATGCGGGGCCCGGTATATTCAGGATATCAGCTTAAATGGTTCTGTTAAGATCGGTAATAAGAAACCTGAAATATTCAGTTTGGCTGACTTAGAGGACTTTCCTGAATATACCGGGCCCCGCATTAATTATGACGAATACTCCACGGATAAAAACAAGTTTTCCATTGGTTTCGCATCCTGCCTTGGATTGCTGCTAGATTGTAACCACGTCTATAATCAGTATATCTACTTGGATGACACCAAAAAAATAGTTCGTGATCTAGAGAAAAAAGTCAATACACTTCACTCTTTTTCCAAGGGCAGTCGGTTCAACAGCATAACCCGGGACGGGGTAAATGATTTTTTGAATGAGTTTACCGCCGATCACAGACGGCCGGTCAGAGCCCATTATAACATCATGGCTTGGCCTGATTCCGGTACCGACCGCAAAGAAGTGCGGAATAAGGTTTCCACGGCCATTGCTAAAATGGACGCAAGCCCACGTGTGGAGCTGGTGGCAGGCGCCCAGCTCTACTGGGCAGGTATCCCTGGAAACCAGGCCGAATTGCCTATCAATGACACGGTATTAACCTTTATGGATCAAGCCATTTGCTTTTTAAATAATGAGACGAATTATCGGGATTCCAAAAGCCCTATTGGAATGAAGCTAGGAGAGCGCCTTAGCGGAAAACCGATCCATATTGATATTTCCGATGAGCCTTGGGAAAAGGGTATCATCAATAACAGGAACAAATTTATCCTCGGGCCCTCCGGCAGCGGCAAATCCTTTTTCATGAACAAAATGATGTCGTCGTATTACGACGATGGAAGTCATATTGTTCTTGTGGACGTAGGTTATTCCTATCAGGGACTTTGTGAAAAGCTGGGAGGGTATTTCTTTGCCTACGAAGAAGATAACCCCATACAATTCAACCCTTTTTTCGTTGAGTCTGGGGACATCTTGGACACAGAAAAAAAGGAGTCCTTAAAATCCCTCCTGCTTTCCTTGTGGAAAAAAGATGCGGGTAACCATACCCGTAGCGAATATGTTGGTCTTTCAGGATCACTCAAAATGTATTTTGAGCACTTGAAAACCCATCCAGGCCTATTCGCTTGTTTTGATACCTATTATGAATTTACTGGAAATCAGTACAAAGCCCATTTAGAAAAGGATAAGGTCCGGGAGAAAGAATTCGATATTCTAAATTACTTATACAACCTTAAGCCGTTTTATAAGGGAGGGGAGTTTGATTATCTGCTCAACGCCAAGGAAAACCTAAATCTGATGGAACAGCGCTTTATTGTTTTCGAACTGGACAACATTAAGGATCACCCAATCCTATTTCCCGTGGTAACCTTAATGATCATGGAGATATTTATCGCTAAGATGCGTAAGCTCAAAGGGGTTCGTAAGATCATTGCCATCGAGGAGGCGTGGAAAGCCATAGCCAAAGAGGGTATGGCGGAGTACATCAAATACTTATTCAAGACCGTCAGAAAGTTTTATGGGGAGGCCATGGTAGTTACCCAAGATGTAGAGGATATCCTGTCCTCGCCAATTGTTAAAAAAGCAATAATCAACAACAGCGATTGTAAAATTCTTCTGGATCAAAGCAAGTCCAGTACCAGTATCGATCAAGTGGCCGAGTTGCTCGGACTTACGGACAAGGAGGCGCAAATGGTGCTAAGCATCAATAAAAACAACGATCCAAGCCTAAAATACAGGGAAGTCGCCATTCTTTTGGGCGGGGTGCTATCCCGGGTATATCGCACAGAAGTTTCCTTGGAGGAATACCTAATCTTCACCACGGAAAAGTCCGAAAAGGAAAAACTTTTTGAATATGTAGATGAAGCTGAAGGAAGCTATGACATAGGCTTAAGAAATCTAGCAAAGGATATTCGTTTGGGACATACTAGCCTATAAAAAAATAATTATGAAAGCAATACATCACATCCTTTTATTGGGCATTGTCTTGTCAGCAATTTCAGGAATGGCCACCACGAAGTTTGAACCAGCTAAAGTTACTTCTATAAATAACTATTCTATAATCAAAACGGATAAGGTTGAGAGGTACGCGGCCATTAAAGACAATATTCCTTCTCTTGTTCGATCAAGTGCTGCATTCCCGTTGCTACAGATAATCAAGGAAGCAACCAAAAAGGTGTTACGCGCATTTGACCTCGTGATGCAGCGACTTCAAAAGAAACAGCTTAAAATCCAAGCTTTTCTAGAAGGTCTTACCTCAGAAATGAGCGAACTAAAATTAAACGATATCAATCATTGGGTTAAAGAGAAAAAAGAAATTTTCGATAAGTACTACTCCGAATTGTGGTCCGTCAAGGGCAAGATCGATGAGATCAAGCAAATAAAGCAAGCTGCGCTGACCCAAGCTACCTTAATTACACGGCTGGGAAAGATATTGATCAAATTCGAAGGGGATGGATTCTTTTCAAAACAAGAGCTTGATTATATAGGGGAGGTTTATACTGGCATGTTGAGTGACAACCTCGATATTCTTGGTTCCTTGAAGTTGTTGATTTTCAACAACACTACGGAAATGCAAGATGGAAAGCGCTTGGAAATGATACTTTCCAATCTGGAAGATGTCAATGAAGTAGGACAGGATTTTAATGCATTTACGGACAAGCTTGTTTCGATCACAATCGCTAGAGGTAGAGAGGCCAAGGAACTTGACCTTGTTAATGAATATTTAGGGATCGAGCTATGAGAAAACTGTTTTTGAACATTGTACTAGCCATAAGTATTCTAACGCCCTCTGTGAGTCAGTCACAGGACGAGAACTTTACACCAAAACTTAAGGAATTTTTCAAACAGAAAAAACTCAATAAACGGTACATCTACGAATACATCATAACCTCGGTGGTCAAGAGGGGAATCCAAGCTAAAATGCACTCCCAATCCAAAAAGTCATTGGGGAAAATCAATAATCATAAAACTCAGAACTTTTTGGAAGATGCTGGATTTATCGAGCGTTTATCCGGTCTTCCACCAATGCTGTCAGAATCCCCATATCTAATTACAACGCTATCAATTGAAAATTCGATCATGAAGTATTTTCAAGCTACAAAAAAATTGATTCGCAGTAATACTGAATTGATCACGGATGCAGAAGGGAACTACTATCTGGATGCATTCGACAATCTCTTGGATTTTGTGGATCAGGATATAGATCAACTCTTTATGGTCATAGTTGGCAACGACCTCACTATGTCTGACAACGAACGATTGACCCGACTTAAGGATCTTGCTGAAAAATCAACTCAAAAACAACAATTTGCACAAATGCTTTATGCGAGAACAGTGACTTTGGTCGAGGATCGTAGAAGCCAATTTAATGAACTCCAACTAAAATCAAACATCAACGATTATGAAAACTAAACATTTAATTATTCTGATTTTGCTAGTTACGCTTCAGTTATCCTGCGGAGATGAAAATAAGACTACGAATAATATTGATATAACCGGAAGCTTTCAGAAATTAATTCCTGCAACAGACACCAGGCCAGGTAAAATAGTTTTATATGAAATAAAACACATTGATGCGGAACTATACAGCCTTGAAACAAGCTCCAAATCTTTAGATAAAAATTCAGAATTCACAAAAAATCTATACTTAGAATTAGAATATAGACCAGAAAATAGAATATTACGTGCTAGTTCTGCAATAGGTTCTGGCTCATTCCAATTTTCAGATGATTATAACTCTATTAAAGAGTTGGGTTCAGATTCCAAAGTTCCCTATGTGAGGATTGATTAACCAATCATAAATAGGCGTGTAATGAAAAATTTAATTTTAATAATGTTTTTTCCAACCCTTTCATATTCTCAAGCCTACGAAGCAGAAGTACTTACGCTCAACTTTGCCAAATATCAAGAAATGGTGGCAACAGTTCATGAGGTACGAAAAGGATACCGTATTCTGAAATCCGGTTATGAAAAAATTAGTGGGGTAGCCAATGAAGATTACGATCTACATAGGGCATTTCTAGATGGGTTAAAATCTGTTAGTCCAGCAGTCAAAGATTATTACAAAGTCAAGGCAATAGTGGACAAGCAAAAGCTATTGATTAAAAACTATAAATATTTATATCGATATATTCAGAAATCGGAACAGTTTAATCCCGATGAAATAAACATACTCAAGAACATTTTCGATAATATGGTATCCGATTCCTTGAATAATCTCGACGGGCTCTTGATGGTCGTGGTTGCCTCAGACATGAATATGACGGATGATTCAAGGTTGGCCCGTATAAATGCCATTTACAAAAAAATGGATGCACAACTTGAATTTCTCAATAGTTTGAATGATAGAATTATAAAAATTTCAATAGGACGGCAACGAGAAGCACAAGACTATGAACTCAATCAAAATTTAAACACCTATGAAGGATTTATTCTTGAGGACTAAGGGCGATATTGTACTATTAATTGTGCTCTTACTTCCAATTTGCGGTTTCGCTCAAATAGATGGTGGAGCTGCGGATGCTATTGGTGGTTTTACCGAAGACTTACGAGGATTGCACGGAGTAATTACGCAGCTATATAATGATCAAAAAGATCAATATATAAATATAATCACGGCTAGTTCTACCATTCTAGCTGTTGGAATATCGGTTTATATATTCTCAAGGGTATATCGCTCCTTATTGGCTGCTGAACCCATAGATTGGTGGGGTTTAACCAAACCCATTACAGTTTTCCTTATGGTGCTTTTCTACCCAGTGATTCTAGGATTAATTGAAGTGTGTCTTTCCCCAATAAGCAATGTGACGGGACAAATGAATTATTCAAGCTATAATCGAATGATTGAGGCTAAAAAAAATGCCATTAAAAATTCGGAAGAATATGAAATCTTTTTTGGTGAGGATGGAGAAGGGGATTTTGAGACATACTATAAAAAATACGCATCTAAAACTACAAATACAGATTTTATTGACAAACCCGTTGCGCGTTTATCTTTTGGTGCTCAACAGACTATACTTAAAATAAGATATCAACTCAAACTGATTATCAGCGAGATTTTACGGCTATTCTATGAAACTGCAATACTGGCCATTAATTTTATTAGGACTTTTTACTTGATAATATTAGCCGTTCTAGGCCCAATAGCCTTTGCGCTATCGATATTCAAAGGGTTTTCGAATATGCCTTTTCAATGGTTGGGTCAATTCATCTCCAAATGGCTCTGGTTACCGATTGCCAATGTGCTTGCCACCATGCTCAATACCGTTCAGTTGGATATGATAAATCGTTCAGCTTTGGTAAGCGGGGACGGGGGGGCTTTTTTTACACCTACAGATTTTGGAAACTTGGTTTTTTTGATCATAGGGATCATTGCGTTCACTTGTGTGCCATCGGTTGCATCAATGGCAATACAAGTATCTGGAGCGGGGGCAGGAGCGCTAAGTGGTAAAGCATCACAAGCTGCATCAGCTGGGGCAGGTAAAATTGCAGGTGGGGCGGGAGTCGCCGCCGGTGTTGCCTCTGGAGGAGTGGTAACCGTCGCAAAAGCCGCTAAAAGAGGTGCCGGCCATTTATTTGATCGGATCAAAAATTAAATACCAAATTTAATCAAAACTATAAGTTATGTTCCAGAGCATGAAGAATATCCAAAGCGCTTTTAGCTATGTGCGCTTGTTTACCCTCATAATAGTGATTGGGTCATTAACCATAACTTTTTATTCCGTATACCGCATGAATGAGATATCCATGCTATCTAAGCAGCAGATGTTGATTTTGGATCCTTCAGGGAATGTTCTCAACGGTAGTTTATCCTCGCGTGCTGCCAATCTAATGGTTGAAGGCACTTCCCATCTGACCAAATTTCACAAATTGTTTTTTGACTTTGATCCGGAACGGGAAGTAATTTCATCCAACAAGGAAAAATGGTCGTACCTGGCGGATAAGTCCGCAGTGGTACAATACGAGAGAATGGAAGAAGATGGGTTCTTTCAAAATATTATAGCTGGATCCATAAGCAGCCGTTTAGAGATCGAGGATATAGAGATCACACCTTCGGACAACCCAAACTATCTCAATTTCACCTTCAATGGAAAACAGCAGCTAATGCGCTCTACCTCTATTACCACACGAAATGTGATCACCACAGGAAAGATCAGGATTTTGGATAACCGTACGATCAATAACCCGCATGGGTTTATGATCGTCAACTGGAGGATCGTGAATAATTCAACCATTAATAGCGGGAAGCGCTATGAATAAAAAAGATATCAAAGCCGGTAATGAAAGGGCAAGAAACAATATCAAAAAAGGATTTCATTCCTACAGGAATTTCCTTTCAGAAAAGCTTGCCCAATGGGATGAACGTTTGAGTATTCGCCAAAAATGGGTAGTATATTCTGCGCTCCTATTCGTAATAATTTCATTGTTGTCTTGGAAATTAGTCCGTACCATCAACAGCCCTGCGCAGGTTTATGCCGCGGATAGTTTCGAACCTACTGATCCTTACGGTGTAAAAATGGAAAAATTACCCAAGTACGATCCCATGAAGGGCAGGGCCATATACATGCGGGAATACCTGGATAGCCTACGATCCGATCCAACAGGAAAAATCACATACGATTCCATTGTGAGGGCTAGGCCGGGGCTTTTGGACTCGATAAGTTTTTATATAAACCGTTAACACAAAGATCATGACAGACCAACAGAAAAAACGAACGGGGAAATTTCTTCTCATTGCACAGCTACCGGTGTATTTGTTTTGTGTGTTCATCTTCTCTCAGGTGCGCACTGCGTTTGATGATACTGCCGAGGCGGATAATTTGAATCCCACCTTAGAAGAAGGCGTAAATACGGAAATTCCCAAGCCGGTGCTCAGCAAATCCATGGATAAGCTAGACCTGATTAAAAAAGCGAGGAAGGACTCCGTAGATCTTTCAAAATCCAATAAATCAGGCTTTGGGATTTTTAACAAATCACCATCGGGGGCAGATACAGAGGGGCTTACCCTAGAAAATGGGGATCGAGGTACGAAAGTGACCAACCTACAGAACAAACTGGATCGTTTTAATGAGGAGCTCGACCGTAAATCCCAGGCACCTCCAAAATCAAGGGTCATGTATGGTAATGAATATTCCTATCAGGATTTCAAGGCACAGTCGCAACGAAAAGAACTGGAGCTCCAGAAAATGGAACAGATGTCCAACGGGATCAATGACGATGGTCCTGATTCTGTAAATCAGGATTTACTGGAAGTAAATAACACTATGGACAAAATGATAAAAATGATGGAAATGGCCGATGCCCTTGAAAGGGGAGAGCCCATTAAAACGGAATCGACCGATACTCCAGGAACGGACAAGGAATTTATAGAAGTGCAAAAACCTAGCGATGGATTCAATGATAATAATTCTGAAGTATTCCATGACCTGAACAGCTCCCGGAAAACTGCTTCTTTGGACAATACGTTTAAGGCAAGCTTCTTCAACAAGCAGACCCTGATTAATGGATCGACCGTTAAAATAAAATTGGATGAAGATCTGCTCATTAATGGAATTATTATACCGGCCAACACTTTTATTTATGCCCGGGCCTCCCTTGCAGGGGATCGGCTGGGTCTTGCCATCGAATCTATACGGTTTGGGGACTATTTGTTTCCCGTTCAATTGAACGCATACGATTACGATGGCTTGAAAGGTATACATATTCCTGGTTCCATCGAACGTGAAATGGCCAAACAAGATGCCGGAAGTTCGATACGCAGTTTGGATTTCAATACGGTTTCGTTGGATGAGTCCATTCAGGACAAAGCGATCAGCAACGGCACCAATTTCCTAAAAGACATGTTTTCCAGAAAGGTGAGGGCGGTTAAGGTAACCGTGAAGCCACAACACAAACTTTTACTTAAAAACAACTAAGATGAAAAAACTAAGCCTACTGCCCATTTTCTTACTGGCCATTAGCGCCATTGGACAATCGAAAGCCGATTTGAATACAAAGTATCAAATCCCGCGGGATTCTTCCAGAATCGCCATGGCTGAAACCTTTCTGAAAATGGATAAGGAGAATGAAGCGCAGCGCCAAAAGGAATATAAACAAGCCAAGGAGGCCGCTAATTATCTGACCATCGATTTACCCGATGCATCCATAATCCTACCTTACCGGCTAACGGTGTCCACGGGGGTGACCACCTCGCTGATGTTCCCCTCTAAAATAGTAAACATTGATCGGGGTTCAGACAAAATCATTTCCAAAAAGATCGATGGGGTGGAAAATGTATTGAAAGTAAAAGCCTTAAAAACCTTTGAAAAGCCAAGTAGCCTTACGGTTATTACGGACGATGGCCGTATATATCCGTATAGTGTGTTTTACGAAGTCTATCCTAAAGAACTTGTTATCGATGTGAGTAAAATACCCTACGGGGAGCTTTCGGGGAATGCCATGAAATTGAAAAAGGAAAAGGTTACTTTTGAAGGAACGAGTATGAATGCTACCGAGATCCAAAAGATTTCCAATACAGTGCTCCGGAACAATAATAAAGTGTTGGATAAGAAAACCGCCTCCAATGTGACGGTTCGCTTAAAGAAAGTGTTTGTAAAAAACGACGTGCTTTTCTTTCCGGTACAGATCAATAACAAAGGGGATATCAATTACGATATCGATCTGGTTAAATTCCTGATCAAGGATAAAAAATCCGGGAAACGAACCGCGAATCAAACCCTTGAACTGACACCGGTGTACGTATACAACGAACAGGGAACGGTCGAAAAAAACACGCAGCTCACTCAAGTGTTTGCGCTAGAAAAGTTTACCATTAACAGAGAGAAAAAGTTAGAAGTGGTCGTTTACGAAAAAAATGGAGGCCGTAATGTCAATTGTAAACTGAGCTTTCGGGACATCGACAAGGCGGAATATGTGGATTGATCAACGCTCCTTATCGAAGTCTTTATCTTTAGTCATTGGGCGTCCTGCGGGGCGCTCAATGCTTTTCAGAAGATTTATATCGATCCGTTGCTTATCCTGATCCATGGTGTTGAGTACGCTCATTGCAGTCTCAGGACTAACGATCATACGCTCAAACCGGGCCATTTTGAGCCGGGTATAGGGCTCAAAGTAATCCATAGTACGGCTGAGGATTTCCCTATTGGAATACTTGTTTCCGATCTGTTCCACTATCTTCCCTGAAAATCGCTGCATGTCCCTGTCGGAGGGTCGGGAGTTTCCAACGGCCACGAGTGCATGGCCTTCTTTGATTTTCGAGCCCAGCCTTTTATGGAGATAGGCAGATAGATGACTCAGCGTTTCACCGGTCGTGATCACATCATCGATCAGGATCACATCTTTATTGGATAAGATCTTTTTCAGCGTGGCCTCCTTGGCCGGGTCCTTAAACTCGAAGGAAAAATCATTAACAGCGCGTTCTTCAACGTTATATGTTTTTCTGGAGCTTTTGTCCTGGACAAACTTTATGTAGTCACTAAGGTGTACTACCGAAAGGTTGAGCCTCTTGGCAAGTTCGTCTGCATAATGCTCCGGGATCTTATTCTTTGGGCCTTCTTTACTGGTAAAGGGAGCGCTGACCAAGATGGATTTGTCGGAAATCACTTTGACCAATCTTTGAATATTCTTATCGTTCATGTACGATAATACAACGTGTTCTACTTCTTTATCTGGAAAATTGGATGCGCGGAGTGCATCTTTATCTTTTGCAAAATCCTTCACTTGACTACTTTGGGTATTCGTGTTATATGAGAGTGGATTGATCTTCATTTATCCGGTTTAAAATCAACAGTGCTTTCATCGAGATTGATCATTACCTTGGTTTTGAAAATCTGCGAGGGCCGATCATTGACCATACGCTCGATAATACTGTAATTCTCGAGATAAAATTCTAACGGCATCGGCTCAAAACTATTGAGCTCCGCATTGAAACGCCAATGGTTTAGCCGTTGCATCTCCATAATAAAGTCGTCAAAACTGGAATACGAACTTTTCTTGGCCTGAAAGATCTGGGTAAGCTCATCCATGACCATTTTCTGAAATATCTTAGTATCGATTGGCTGTGATGGGGCTTGAAAGTCAGAGAATATATCCAGTTCGGGAGATCCGAACAAAATATATTCCTCTTCTTGATAATAGATCACATGGATAGAGACTGCAATGTTATGGTCGGGGGACATATCTTTTATTTTGCCTATGGTTGAAACTATATCAAGTTCATTAATGCCTTTGATTTTTTTACCGGTGGGATTTTGATATTGAAATAGTTGGCCGGGTTGACAGTTGAAATGTTTGCAAAGAGCAGCAATCATTTCCATGGTTAGGGCTTTAAATTTTCCGTTTTTAATATTGCCCGCCTGATTATAGGATTTATCCAGGATATCCGCCAACTGAATTTGGTTGACCCCATTGCGTTCCATAAAATCCTCTAGGGTAAAATAGATCGTACCATATATGGTGTCTATTTGTTTCATTCTTTGTTAGTTGTAAGTTGGTATGCTTATGACCTATCCTTTTCCAATGCCCGGAAAAGATAGGACAACTGTTGATTTGTACAATTATCGGTGTAAAGGTCGTCAATAAAGGCGGTGATATCAAAGCCTACTTTATCGTAATTGTGCTTTATAGCATCGGAAGTAGCATTGGGATTTATAATGGGTAGCTCTTCCATGGAACTATCAAAAGCCTTCAGTTTAGCATGATTATTAATGATATGTGCGTGAAACCGTTTAAGTTCAATAGGTTGTCCTGGGGTATCGGCTATCATTCCTACCACTTCCCCAGAGGAAAGGTTATTGATGGTCGAGGGCGGAACGGCGTGATCTAGCTGAACATTTTGATTTTTAGTTGGGCCGTCGTTGCCCATATTAATGGAATCCCGTACCATTTTTATCTTGCCCAGACGTTCTGAAAGTTCCTTGGCCATTTTACCATTTAAGGAGCCGGATATGATGTTGGGGGTGATGTTGAAAATTACTTCGCTATTGACCCGCCCAAGGTTTTTCTCGTTTTGTGAGCCGTCCTGAATCCCGAGCACGGTAATAATGTTGTTACTCCGTGCAGTGGCGATTTGATTGGACACATTCCCAAAGTAGATCGTAGGGAATTCATCGAAGATCGTGGCGCATTTCAGCCGGTTCTTTTGATTGATCGTGCGGGATATTTTATCCACGATCAAGGATATGGGAGCGGAATACACATGGTTTTTTTGATCGTTATTGGCAATACAGATAATCTTTGGACTGCTTGGGTTATTGATGTCCAGTTGAACATCATTGCCGCTCATGATCCAATACACCGGTGGTGAGGCCAATTTGGCCAAGCGTTGCTTGAGGGTGGCCATCATGTTGTTCAACAGTTTTTCATTTCCATCGGCCAAGGCATTATACAGTACGCTCGCATATTTGGCACTTTGGTTATCGCACATTAGCAAGGGAATGTACTTATTGTGATCGCCCATCAAAAATTCCAGTGCGTGGGGAAAGGTGCAAAACTTTCCGCCCTTGTTGATCTTTAGGGTCCAGAGAATACTGGTTAGGCAGTTGATGGCCCCATCTTGCCAAAAGGGATCCTCTTTGGTATCCGATCCTTTATCATTCATTCCGTGGTAGATACTTTTTGCGGCCTGATAGGCATCCGAAATATCGTGCATCAATTCAGGGTCAACCGGATTGACCCGGTGGGAACGCTGCGGATCATCGAAATTAATACTATAAAAAGTAGGTTTAATGGAGAGTTTAGGATAGTATTTTGCGAGTAGGTTATAGGTCAATTTTGTGAGGTCGGGATATTTAAAATCATAGACGAGCATCGTGAAATTCTTAGAGATCAACTGCTCGATGATATGGCGGATCACAAAATAGGTCTTTCCTGATCCAGGTGATCCTGTGACCAACAGCCCACGATAGGGATTAATAATATTGATCCACCCTTTACGCTTTTTCTTGTTTAGCATGTAAGAGGTAGGAAGGTTGATCGAGGAATTATTTGTGATTTTACGTTCCTCTTGGGGGAAGGACTCCTGATTCTTATTGAACAAATCCCCTTTGAGATCGGATTTGAAATACTTGAGTATGTTGCCAAGCCCCCAATTAAACAGCATCAGGGAAAAGATGGATATGCCTAAATAAAGACCAAAAGAAACAACGGGATCGATGGTTAGGGATAATATGAAGAGACTAAGTACAAAAAAACCACCACCCAAAAGGGTGGTGGTTATGGCAGATTTAATATTAATATCCATTTTCTTTTTAACACCCACAAGCACAGATCCTAAAATGCTTGCCGAAAGAATAACCAAAGAACTGATAAACGGGCTATTGAAAAGGGTGCTATTCGCTACCGGCATAAGTAGCTTTTCAATTTGGGGGTGGATTAATCCAAATTGATGAAAAACCCCGTACCCAATAAGATAATAATGAATAAGAATAAGGACTAGCAGTAAGCCATTGACAATCAGAAACACGTTATAAAAATAGTCCTCCTGTTTTCTTTTATTGGTGTGTACCATAACCTAGTGTTCAAGGTCTGCATAGAATTTACGCAACAATTTTTTTCTTCTCTGTTCTTCCTCATTGTCCTCGAAAGAGGACAAATAACCCGCGAAATCATCAACGCGGGGAAGGGTGCCAAATAAGCCATTACCAGGCTCAGGATAGGGGAATTTGAGAGATTTTGCAGTTTGTTGATCCTTCAACAACTTTGCAAAGGTATCTCTAAGCTGTAATATACTGATATTATTTAAATTAAGGGGCTTATTTACGGTGCCGTTAGCTACTTTTAACGCATGGATCAACGCAGGTTTGTATACAGCGGTACGTTCCACCATACGAACAAGCCCCGAATGATCCCCGGTTACCTCCATACGGTTTAATTCATTGACTAGGGAATGATTGAGGCTAAGCGTATTGGAGTTGGAATTCCATCTTTTCATTAATTGGTCGTGCATGGCTTTATCGTACCCTAAATGGTTGAAAAATTCGGTAAGTTCCCGCCCTGCGGAGATAGAGCTGCTACGCGCACACCGATGAGCGCGGACTGCGTACGTCCATCTTCCTTGTTCTTGCTTCAGGGGCTCAACCAACAAACCGTACTCCAATGCGGCCTCGATGCCGATACGATCCCTGTTTTCCGCTAAAAACTGTACAAATATATCCCGATAACTTTTGTTGACTTGACTATCCAAATAGTTAAGGGACTTGCTATCTATCAAGCCCTCAAGACCTTTGGTCTTGTAGCCCATGGATAATATTTCTTTCGGACGGTTGATGTGGGCGAATTGTTTTTCAGCCAAGAACCGGAGTATTTTTTTTTCAGAATAGGTCAAACTGCCAACGGATAAATTAGGACCATCCTGCCCTTTACTAGTGACCAGCCTAAAATTGCCCTTTTGTATCAAGGACATCTTCGAATACGCTTGATTATAAACGGTAAACCCCTGGTCATGATCCTGAATACCGAGGTCAAAATTGGCTAAAAGTGCTTTTTTCTCATTCAGATTAAGCCCATCAAGCTGCTTAACGTATCGGATCAAAGGCACGGCGTATTTATTAAAACGTGATAAATCCTTAAGATGTATAGCCTCTGTCTGTTGCTTTTTATAGTCTAAAAACTGGGCTGTGACTAAATTTAAGGTTGATGCCGAATGCTCTTTTTCGTTGGCCATTAGGCTATTGACCAATTCATCCAGAGCGATATTTTGGAGGTATTGGCTTTCAAAACCTCCTATTTCCCGATGTTTGTTTCGATATATTTTGGACAATTCACGGTTCAATCTTCCAGATTCGGTATAGGTAAGATCATGCCCCGTAATCTTGGCAATAAATTTTTTTTCATTCAAACGAAATTCTGAAGCATTGAATAAGGTGCCCGAAGATTTATGCAGATAGGCCAAACTTTTGATGGCTCCGTTTTGATCACGAATGATCAAGAGTTCCAGCCCCTTGGATCGCATTTTCTTAATTAATGTATTTTCTTTGATGTGCAGGTGCTCGTAGAATATGGAATTTACAGTTTGTACCACTTGCTGAAACGTTTTGGCTTTGAGTAACTTATTGGTATTAAACCGGGGTTGTAACCGCTTTGCGGTTGGTTTGTTCCTAAGTTGGCTTGCTTTGATCCCTACGCCTTTTTGAAAACCGTCCTTTCCTTTAAGACCAAATACCAGTCCATCGTTGGTTTTATGTTTTGTTCCATCGCCTCCTCGATCCATAATGATCCCTTGGGATTTGAGCAGGGTTTGCAGTTCCTCCAGATTAGTAGGCGAAAACTGGTTTAGGGTACTGTTTATCGTATTTTCAATCGTTTGATGGGTTGGTACTTGCCCATAAACTGGGTTTTTGATAGTAGTACTATGCGTAATGAACTCACGCCCGTCCGCGATAATGATCCCAAAATCATGTTCAATTTCTCTTCTTGTTTCTTCACTATATTGCTGAACCGCCCGGAAAATATTGATCCGTTTGCCCTCCTCATTAATGTTGGTGGATACAATATGCAGGTGGGGATGGTTGGCATCAAAATGCTGATAAACCAAAAAAGGTTGACCTTCCAAACCAAGCCCGAACATATACTGCAGGGATATTTCTGATAAAGTTTCTTCTGAAAGTTTAAGCTGGTCATCCTGATGAAAATTTAGCGTAAAATGGGCTGCATTTTTCTTGGTTCTGGTATTAAGTGCAGTAAAGTTTTGAAAGTGGCGGTACTTTTCGCGTTTGTCCAAATTGGCCACTTCCGCAGGAAAGTTTTCCCCGTACAAAAGCTTGGCTTGACCTTCTTGAACCTTATCCTCATTATATGAAATGAGACCATAGATGTAGTTTCCGTATGAATATCGCGCTACCATAATATTATAGAAGTGAATGGATTTGTTGAATGGCCAACTTGTGTTTTCCCAAGAGGATGCTCATCTGCTCAAGCTGAGTTGGAAGCTTGGTCAATTCATCTGTAGGAAGTCCTTTCTTCTCTTGGGCACTAGCGATCTTTGTGATCTGATTGATATTCTTTCCAATTCTGTTTAACTCCCCCCGAATGACTGACAATTTAGCACTAAGTCGAGACTTTTCAATATCTACAGGTACAGAATGTATGGCTTTATCAAGAACGCAGGAACGGATAAAGGCGCTGGAACTGCTCACGCCCAGATTAGATTTACGCTCTTCGAACAAGGAATATTCAGCCTCACTTAGTCGGGCATAAATCCGGGTACCATCACTTTTCTTGTCTTTTTTAGTTTTCATTTCCTTTCAAATTCCAATTATCGCAAACTTGCGTTGTCCCGAAGGGCAAGTACTTTTGTCCGACAAAAGGTTATCTTGCTATTTCTGCTAATTTATAGATTTTTTACGAGACTTAAGGTATGTACTTCTTATAAAGATTCATAAAAAGGTTCCTGCCGTAGAATTTTATTTCGATATTCCATGAAAATATAATGGATGGACAAACTACTGAATAGTGATAAGCTGCTGTTTATTGTGAATTTACTGCTGGGATTGCTATTGTTAAGCATTGGTAACCAAATCGCTATTTTTATTGGTGCTGTCAATTTGGCCGTTTCTCTTTTCATCCTCAAAAGGGAGTTGAAAAAATGGATTAAAAATTTCAGGAAAAACTAAAATGGTTTCAATGAAAAACCATATCTTGTCAATGCATGTGAGCGAGGACAAAGAGGCAACGTGGGAACGACCTTGAGAAGCAGCGAAAGTCATGTGGCGGGAGCGAAAGCAACCAGACTAACGGCATCCTTTGGATGTCGTTTTTTTTTGGCATTATTTCTTTATTGGAACAACCACGGACGGCCGCATAGAATAGATTTTTCGCAAACAACTCAATTTGAAACAAAATCTCGAGGTAAGACTACGAGCTGTAACTGAAATTTTTGTTACTTACGCTCTTGTTCCTAAATGCTTAAAAAAATCCAAAATAAGTGCAATGAATGGAAGATTTGGCTTTTTCGGCCAAATCTGAAATGAATCGAAAATCCTTTAAATTATATTTTTATATTATTTTAAAAGTAATTATAGTATTAGTACTAAATTAAGGGGGTCGTTAGTTTTAGTTATATATGGGTCTACGCACTGTTTATTGGAACAGCTACGGATGGTTAATGGAACAGTGACGGACACTTATTGGAACAACCACGGATTTATCGGAACAACCACGGACGGTTTATTGGAACAACCGCGGATAAAACTTATCAATATTTAATGGAACAATGGCGGATATGTTTATATTTGTTAATGGAACAACCACGGACATGAGTAAAGCAATCCAAAAAGTTGATATTAGCAAGTTACCGGCGCGGGTTTCACAACCTTATACACTTACCAAGAACTTTAATCTTAACATCCACGAATCCAGGATACTCATTCGAATTCTCCAACAAATTAAGCAGCACCAAAGAATCGAATTAGGCACGCAAATAGATATAAATGACAATGTGAAGATGCGTTTTCGGCCCAAAGACCTGACGGTTGGAAACGACCTGAAACTGGTATATGACGCTCTAAGTAGCATAAGGAAAAAACAGATTGTACTTAATGGAACAACTACGGACGAGGGCAATGAGGTGCAGACCAAGACTATAACCGGCATAATTACGGAAGCTACCTATGATGTTAACCATAGTTTTGTGGATATCAGTCTTAATTTTGAATGGTTTAAGTTGTTGGTCGATCTTACCAAAGGATATACACCCTATCTATCCAATGTAGGTTTCCAGACCAGCAATGTTCATCATTTGGTCATCTATCAGTACATTTGTCATTGGTTCAAGCCTGGTAAAAGCACAAGTGTGGATAGTAAGGAGCTGGACGAAAAACAAATACGTGAAAACTTCAAGATAGCGGCCTATAAAGATCTTAGAAAAATTATTGATCGCGTGATCCAGCCCTGCAAGGAAGAATTAGACAAATACGCGGACAACAGCTTTAATTTTAAGCTCATACGGGTCAATCCAGAGGCAACCCGGGGGAGGGGCGCTAAGATAAAAACGGTACTCTTCAAATTTTATCAAAACAAAAAAGAAGATATCAATACCACCTACGAACCAAAAAGGGTAGCCAAAAAAATTGAGGAATTTTCAAAAATCTATGGCCTGACCAAAGATCAGGAGGCCATGCTTGGTGCTCTGGCCAAAAAATATGACCTATCGTATGTCTCTACGATTGAATATGCAAACCGTAAATACCTCCGTAAACAGGAGGATTTTATAAAAGCACTTCACAAATTGATATCCAAACAAAAATAGATCATGTACTTAAACGGTATCCGTGAAAGTTCCAATAACAATAGAGTTTTAAAGATGTCTAGCTCGGATTTTCTTAGCATCGGGGAACGCGTGCGTAATCAATTAAATTGGAATCAAAAACCAACAGTATTTATATATCGTACGATATATATTTAGATAAATGGTTGTGGCCATAAAGATTCTTTGTCAGAGTAAACGTTATTCTCAATCGAGAATATTTTTATTACTACATATACCTAGTTTGTATAGCATATATAATAAAAAACTATTTGTATTGTTCACTTTCGGGACATTGATAGGTTTAGCTCATGATCCGAAGAATTATTCACAACCCATGTCAAGGTTGTTTACGAATCCCGCGTAAGCGGGAAATTTATAGAACTGAGAATAACCCCCTAATCTAGGGGGTATATATTCAACAATAGAAATAATTAATATTCCCCCGGCAGCATCAGGCAGCCATCCACAAAAAACAGGCGCAGCTCATCAAGTGGAAAATCGGTCACGTTGTACCGGTGTACCTCAAAGAGATTATCATTCCCATCGCAATATTTTAGTTTGGCCTCACAACCGTTCGCTTCCTGATCTTTTTCGGAAAGGCGTTCAAAATCAATGGTTATAAAATAACTTTGATTCATTAGGCTCTTGGCGATCACGGAGGCATCCGTAATGAGCCAATAGCAATTGGCCTCCTCGGCCAAGTATTTGATTCCTTCCGTATATCTGGTCCCGATCAATGGGATACTATAGAAC
>DRGP01000118.1 GCA_011050015.1 Leeuwenhoekiella sp.
GTGGGATAGGTTCCCTCTTTAGCCTTTTTCAGCTTATCGGTGATATTATGAGCGTCTTCCATTAGAAATGGCGTGAGGTCAATAACATAGGTTTCCCCTTTTGTTTCCTTGATCTCAAAACCGTACAGCACTGATTTCCCAAAGGCTTCTGCAATCGACTTTTTTTCGGCTTCACTATCAGTTACGGCCCGGTAGTCCTGATTGGGTTCCATGAGCAGGAGTTTGTTGCCCGCCATGATAAACTTTACAATGGAAGTGCCACCCAATTGCCCGCGATCAAGGCCCAGATCGTTGGAACCTATCCCACTTTTTAGAGAATGAACGTATAGAAATTCAGTATCCAGTTTATCTACTTCCAGATAAATCTCGCCAGAATCGCCGTCGTAATGAAAGGTGAAAAACCCCTTTTGGGTCTGTAAATCGTCTTTTTTGCTTAAAAATTGGGCATTTATACCTTGAAAAAGGAAAAAAGCGGTCAAGAGTACTCTTATGTTCATAAAAATTGATGTTAGGAAGCGTTTAAAGTTAGTTAAATATTCAGGATTCCTGCAGTTAAAAAAAGTGTTTTGATATTAAATAAATCGAAGTGTTTAATGGTTTTTATTCAATAAAAAACAACAAAACTAAAAATTTTTACACTTTATTATAACAGAATTGCCTATTTAATTGTTATTTTAATAAAAAAATAATTATGCCAGAAACACAGCACCCTATTTTCTCATCCTATCAGAAGGATAATCGCTTTTATGATGAGATTTTTGATCAGGAAGGAAATGTCAAGGAGATGTACAAAACCTTATTTGATCTTTACAGTGGTCATTCCGTGCAGGATTTTGCAAAACTCAATGATAAGGCGAAAGCTTCTTTTTTTAATCAGGGGATTACTTTTCAGGTGTATGGTGAGCAGGAGATTAAAGAAAAAATCTTTCCTTTTGATCTTTTCCCGCGCATTATAGCACCAGAAGAATGGGAACATATAGAACGTGGGGTATTACAGCGCAGCAAGGCGCTCAATCTTTTTTTATGGGATTTGTACCACGATAAAAAAATCATCAAACAAGGTATCGTCCCGCTTGATCTCATAAGCTCCTCTGTTAATTTTCTGGATCAGATGAATGGCATTGATCCACCGGGTGGGATTTACAACCACATTTCCGGTACCGACCTGATCAAACATTCCGATGGTAACTATTATGTGCTTGAGGACAATATACGTTGCCCCTCGGGGGTGAGCTACGTGATTTGTAACCGTACCGCGTTAAAACGGGCGTTATTTGGTGTTTTTAATCATTATCAAGCACACACGGTGACCGATTATGGCGAAAACCTACTACAAATATTAGAGAGTGTAAAACCCAATGGTGTTGACGAGCCTAATTGTGTAGTGATTACGCCGGGGGTCTACAATTCTGCCTATTATGAACATTCCTACCTCGCCAAATCCATGGGGGTAGAACTGGTGGAAGGGCGCGACATTTTTGTGGAGCACGATTTTGTCTATATGAAAACCATAAGCGGTCCGCAAAAAGTAGATGTTATTTATAGACGTATAGACGACCTTTTTCTGGATCCGTTGGAATTTAAACCGGACAGTTCGCTGGGGGTTCCAGGCTTGTTTTCGGCTTATAAAAAAGGAAATGTATGCCTGGTGAACGCACCCGGAACCGGCGTGGCAGACGATAAAGCAATTTATACGTATATGCCCGAAATCATTAAGTATTATCTGGATGAAGAACCTATTCTCAACAACGTGCACACCTACCATTGCAGCCGCCCCGATGAACTTAAATACGTGCTAGAAAATATTGACAAACTGGTCATAAAACCGGTAGATGAAGCGGGCGGTTATGGAATTTCTATAGGGAATAAGCTTACGAAAGAAGAAATTGAAAAGGTTAAGGTGACCATACAGGCCCATCCCCGTAAGTACATCGCCCAGCCCATTATGTCGCTTTCGGTACATGCCACCTATATTGAAGAAACCAATTCTTTTGAGCCACGGCATGTAGACCTGCGCACGTTTACCCTTCTGGGCAAGGACAAAGAGTTTGTGCTCAAAGGGGGGCTCACCCGTGTAGCGCTGCAACGCGGTAATTTAATCGTTAACTCTTCTCAAGGTGGTGGTTCTAAAGATACCTGGGTGCTTAAATAGCCTCACAAAAACTGTCACAAAACCTCAATAATCAATCTTTTTTTAACAAAAATCAAAACATGCTAGCAAGAGTTGCCAATAATTTATTCTGGATGGGACGTTATATTGAACGCGCTGAGCACATAGCGCGCTACCTGAACGTCAATTACTTTTCATCGCTTGATGCACCAAACGAGCAATCACAATCCCGCCAACTCGTGCTGCGCTCCATGCTTTGTATGGCTGATGACACAGTGCCAGAAAACGTAGAACTCAATGAAGAAGAAGTGCTCTATGATATCGCATTGAATACTGATAAATCATTTTCCATCATCAACTGTGTGAAGATTGCCCGGGAAAATGCAAACAGCGCACGGGACTTGATCTCTACTGAATTATACGAGTCCATCAACAAGTTTTACCATTATGTACTTAATTATGATGTGGACTATTTCAAGAATAAAGGACTCTACGATTTTACAGTAAACGTAACCGAATTTACGGCCATTTTACGCGGGAAAATAAGGGGAACACTCCTGCACGATAAAGTTTATGCCATTATCATGCTGGGAATCAATATAGAGCGTTCTACCCAGATCGTACGCATCATTCACGCTAAATTTCTCGACGCCAAAAAAGCAAAGGGCAACGGCGAACAGTTTAAGCAAAGTAGTGAATGGACCACGCTGCTTAAATGTGTGGAGTCTTATGATATGAACCGTAGGCACTACCGGCAGCCTCCTACAAAATTGACCACATTAGAGTTCTTAATTCTTAATCCCTTCTGCCCACGTTCTGTGATGAACAGCATCAACCAAGTGGCAAATCACATCAACACACTGAGTACCGATAAATATCCTGCCAAAGATTCTGCCGCCTATCTTATAGGCAAGACCCAAGCCGAGTACAAGTTTAAATCTATAGAATCCATCGAGGGGGAAGTTGCTGATTTTATTGAAGAAATGCTGGACTGTCTCTGGCTCATGGCTCAAAAAATAGAAAAAGAATACTTTAATTACTGAAGATCAATTATGATAAAATGTTGATATTTTGAATTCATTTTTAGCCAAAAAAAGTCGATTTTCTGGCATTTTTAACCGGTTATTCAACTGAAAAATAAGTAATCAAACCTTAAATTTGTCTTTTTATACTGAATTTCCTTGGATTATACGATACACTACAAAGCGCAGAATATATATAAGCAACCCGTGCGCAGCGCGTACTGGCAGTTTCTTATTATCCCAGAGAATAACGATTCACAAACTCTGGAAAAAGCAGTTTTTACCAATTCGCTGGGCGTGCCTGTACAACAGTCTGTAAATGGATATGGTTTTGAGACCTTTCGGGTGGCGCCAAAAACCACCTTTAAAACCATCAATTTTGAAGCAAAATTCCGTGTTTTTAAAGAGATTTTCAATCCGTTTGAGCAACTTAATTACCGGGATTCCAGCATAGATCGCGAGCTACTCAGGTCACTTCAATTTAAGGTCACTCACGAGCGTTTTTTAAAAAGTACCCCTACTACAGAATTACCCCTAGTACGGGCGCTACCGTTTAAATTTGATGAAGAGAGTTCGCTTTTTGACAACTTAAAAACACTTAATGCCTGGATTTTTAATACATTTAAATTTAAGTCCCAAGTAACGCAAATCAATACAAACCTGAGCGAAATCTTAGAGCACAAACACGGCGTTTGTCAGGATTTCACCCATCTTTTTTGTGCAATGGCCCGTAAAAATGGCATCCCTACGCGTTATGTTTCGGGGTATTTGCATCAGGGCATCGGTTATCTGGGCGATTCGCAAATGCATGCCTGGGCAGAAAGTTTTGTTCCGGGAACCGGCTGGGTGGGTTTTGACCCTACCAATAATTTGCTGGCGGCAGAAAACCATATTAAAGTCGCGCATGGTAAAGATTATGCCGACTGCCCACCTATAAAAGGAGTGGTGTATACCACTGGTGGAAATACCACTACTTACAAGGTCCTGGTCACTTCAGCAAAGGATACAATGAGCCAGGGCCAGAACAGCGATGGCTCCATGCAGCAACAGATGGGTACGATGACGCAGCATATGGAATTTCAGGATCTGTTCCCAAAAAATGGCCCTAAGGATCAATAATTGGACTATTTTACATGGGATTTCTTCCGCTGTAAGCGAAAATCGGCAAAGTGCTCTCCATAAAAATCGACTGTAAACGGTAAAAAACGGCATATTCGCCTTAATTTTGAACGCAGGTTTTTTTCCGCAGAAAAAAGCGGTGCTAAGAGAACACTCGCAATCTTTCAATAAAATAGAACCACAATGATTACTACAGATCAGCTAAAAGATCTTAAACAACGCGTGGAAGCACTCAAGCACTATCTTGGCATTGAGCAGAAACGCGTGGAGATACATAATGAGGAAGAAAAAACATTTGATCCACATTTTTGGGACGACCCCAAAAAGGCCGAGCTTATCATGCGCGAAATACGCGGAAAGAAAAACTGGGTAGAAGATTTTAACAAGAGCAAAACCTGGACGGAAGAACTGGAAGTGCTTCTGGAATTTCACAAAGAAGGTGAGGCCACCGATGAAGATGTGGAGAAACACTATGAAAAAACGATCAACTTGATCGAAAAAATGGAGTTCAAGAATATGCTTTCTGAAGAGGGCGATAACCTAAGTGCTGTTTTGCAAATTACCGCGGGTGCCGGTGGTACCGAAAGTTGTGACTGGGCTTCCATGCTCATGCGCATGTACCTAATGTGGAGCGAAAAAAACGGTTATAAAATCAAAGAACTCAACTATCAGGAAGGCGATGTGGCCGGTATAAAAACGGTGACCCTTGAGATAGACGGGGAATATGCCTTTGGCTGGTTAAAGAGTGAGAACGGTGTGCACCGGTTGGTTCGCATCTCCCCTTTTGACAGTAATGCAAAACGGCACACCTCGTTTGCCTCGGTGTATGTGTACCCACTCGTGGATGACAGTATCGAGATTGAGATCAACCCGGCAGATATCAATTGGGATTTTGCCCGTTCAAGCGGTGCTGGTGGTCAAAACGTGAACAAAGTAGAAACTAAAGCCATACTTACCCACCACCCCACCGGAATTATCATACATAATAGTGAGACCCGTTCCCAGCTGGAAAATAGGGACAAGGCCATGCAAATGCTAAAATCGCAGTTGTATGAGATCGAACTGAAAAAACGCCAGGCTGCCCGTGACGAGATAGAATCTGAAAAGAAAAGCATAGAATGGGGCTCACAGATACGTAATTATGTGCTGCATCCCTATAAACTGGTCAAAGATGTGCGTACCGCAGAAGAAACTGGCAATACAGACGCCGTTCTGGATGGTGATATAGACGCATTTTTAAAAGCTTATCTCATGATGACCGGTCAAAAAGAAGAGGAAAACGAACTTTAACTCAGTCGCAGTGGGCAGTCGCAGTTTTCAGTGACAGTCGCAGTCTCAATTCTCAGTTCTCAGTTCTCAGTTCTCAGTAATAATGTACATTTTACAATAGAAAATTTACAATCTACAGTCTCATATCTAATATCTAAAAAATGCTAAAAATATACCACAATCCCCGCTGCGCGAAAAGTCGTGAAGGCCTGGCCATTTTAGAAGCTTCTGACAAAGAATTTGAAGTAGTAAAATACTTAGAGAATCCTCCTTCTTATATACAGCTTTCAGCCATTATCGGCAAGTTGGGTATTGATGCCATAGATCTGGTCCGGAAGAATGAAAAAATCTGGAAAGAAAACTATAAAGGAACAGTGATGAATGATGAAGCCATTATACAGGCTATGGTAGAGCATCCCAAACTTATAGAGCGGCCCATCGTCATTCATGACAATGAGGCGGTGGTGGGCAGACCCCCAGAACGCATAAAAACCATGCTTTAAGAAAAGACAATTTAGATTTAACAGGAGTTTAACCCAAGATACATTAAACCTCTACTTTCCTTGGAGTCTAACTTCTAAAGAACCAAAAAAACTACTATGAAAATTAAATTCCTGCTGGCAATTCTGCTGGCATGTTCATCAATTGCCTTTTCTCAATCTAGCGATCTAGACAATTATAAAATCACCGGTAAGGTGGTAGATAATGAGAGTGGTGAACCACTAGAATATGCCACTATAAGTGTTACAAATGTAGATGACCCTAGTGATATAACAGGAGGAATAACAGATCCCACCGGGAAATTTGATGTTACTGTTCCCGAAGGGAATTATGATATAAAGGTAGAATATATCTCTTTTAGTCCAAAGAATTTTAATAACCAGGAGATCACCAAGAATTTCAATTTGGGTACCGTAAGCTTGGCTTTTGCCACAAACAGTCTCAACGAGGTAACCGTTGTCGCCCAGAAAACAACCGTTGATGTACGATTAGACAAAAAAATATATAATATAGGCCAAGATTTGACCACTGCCGGTGGGACGGTGAGCGATGCGTTAAACAACGTACCTTCTGTTTCGGTAGATGTGGAAGGCGCCATTAGTCTGCGTGGTAATGAGAATGTGCGTATTTTGATAAATGGTAAACCTTCTGCTATGGCCGGTTTTGGCGGTACAGACGTTTTAGGCCAGTTACCCGCCAATGCCATAGAGCGTGTAGAGGTGATCACTTCTCCCTCTGCTCGTTATGATGCCGAAGGTACCGGAGGGATTTTAAACATCATTTTACGAAAAAAAGAAACACTTGGCTTTAATGGTTCTTTGAATTTAAACGCGGGAATCCCGGAGCGTTACGGAGTGACCGGAAACATCAATTACAGGACTGATAAATTCAATCTATTTAATACCACCGGTTATAATTATAGAGACTCCCCCGGAAATGCCCATTTTGACACGCGCTATTTTACATCTGACGATTTTACTCCACGCTTTAACCGTGTTACCGAAGATAGGGATTACAACCGCCTGAACCGCGGTTTTAATACCAACCTGGGAATGGAGTATTATCTTACTGAAAGCTCTTCACTTACCGGTACCGTATTTTTTAGGCATGAGAACGATGCTGACCTTACGTTGAACAATACAGATAAATATCAGGATGGAGACCTCGTACAGCAGACTGTACGTAGGGAAAATGAACGTCAAGACGAGGATACTTACCAGTTCTCACTAAATTATACCAATAATATAGACGAGGACGGGCAAAAGCTCACCGCAGATTTTCAGTATGAGTACCAAGATGAACAATCTCCCTCCTTCATTACAGAGACCGCAACTTTTGACGAGACCGAAGAAGGTTCTACTTTTTTACCTTCTGAAGATGTTTCTAATCAAGAGACCCAAAATGAATTTTTAATACAGTCAGATTATGTGCTTCCTTTAGGCGAAGATTCTCAGTTTGAGGCTGGTTACCGGGGTAATTTTGAAGAGGAGGTTACTGATTATTCGCTTGATGTTCAAGATAGTATATCTGGACAACTGCAGCGTGACCCCTACGTTTCCAATAAATTTACTTATAATGAAAATGTAAACGCGCTTTATACGCAATACGGTTCAAAATTTGGTTCTTTTTCGTTTCTTTTGGGTCTGCGCCTTGAAAACACGCAGTTAAAAGGAGTGATTGATTCGCGCTTCAGTGATGAAGAATTGACCGATTATTATGGGATCCCAATCAATACTGATTTTGACAGGAATTACCTGGGATTGTTCCCCACCGTAAATATCATTTATGAAATTGCGGAAGAGCAGAATATCACCTTGGGATATAACCGAAGGATCAACCGGCCACGCGGATGGTTCATCAATCCTTTTCCCTCGCGATCAAGCAGAACAAACGTTTTTCAAGGAAATCCCAATCTGAACCCCGCCTATTCAAACGCTTTTGATCTGGGTTATTTAAACCGGTTTGAAAAGCTTACACTTAATGCTTCTGTATATTATCAACACGAGACCAACTCTTTTGAGCGTGTGCAGGAACCCAGTGGAAAGTTCTTTAACGAGATTGAAATCATAAGGACGATCCCGATAAACCTATCTTCCAACGACCGGATAGGCGCAGAACTTGGCTTACTTTACAACCCTGCAGACTGGCTGAGGCTCAATGGGAGTTTTAACTATTTTCAATTTAAAACCGAAGGCTTTTTTGAAGGAACTGATTACGGAGCAACAAATAATAGTTATTTTGCACGCTTTAGTTCTAAGGTGAGCCTTCCCTTTAAAATAGACTGGCAGACTAATGCCTATTACCGCGGGCCCAGTGAGAATGCACAAACGAAAACCGATGGCCGCTACGGTGTCGATCTAGCTTTTAGCAAGGAAATATTTAATGACAATGCAACTATATCATTAAACGTTCAGGACCTTTTTAATTCTCAAAAAAGAAATGCTACCACAATCACAGATAGGTTTATCCAAGACAGTGAATTTCAATGGAGACAGCGTCAAGCGACTGTATCATTCATCTATCGCTTCAATCAGCAGAAAAGGGATCAGCAGCGCAGGAATGATGAAAATCAAGGGAATGGACAAGATGACAACGATATTCAAGGGTAATAGCCGCTCATTGCAAGACATAAAAAAACCATCCAGATCTGGATGGTTTTTTTATGCTTTTTAGCTGGTCTTTGACCCTTAGCTACTTATTTGTTCCTGCTCCAGTTTCTTTTTTCTCTTTCGGTCTTTAAACTCTTCAGTAAGTGCACCACCTATCCAGTACGGGATAATGCCCACAAGAAAGAACATCAGCCAGAAGCCAATGCTCAAAATGGTTATAAAAGCTAGAAAACCGAGGTATTGATCAAATTCAAACATACTATAGTTAATTTATGATGGCAAATTTATAATTTAATACCCTAAAAACACAAACTAAAATACAATTTATCAATACTTAAATACAACAAAATCTCATATCATATCCTGGCGACTACAAAATCTACCTTTTAATTTAAAAAAATAAGCGCAAACCCCTATTTTTGTTAGACCAAAAAATCTATTATGAAATACCGCATAGAGAAAGATACGATGGGTGAAGTACAAGTGCCCAAAGATAAATTATGGGGCGCACAGACTGAACGCTCCCGGAATAATTTTAAAATAGGAAAAAAAGCATCTATGCCCCGTGAGATCATTTACGGGTTTGCCTATCTTAAAAAAGCAGCCGCTTATACCAATTGTGAACTAGGCGTTTTGCCCATAGAAAAAAGGGATATGATTGCTAATGTATGTGATGAGATCCTAAATGGGCAACATGATAAGCAATTCCCGCTGGTAATCTGGCAAACCGGTTCTGGTACGCAGAGCAACATGAATGTAAATGAGGTGATTGCCAACCGCGCGCATCAGTTGGCCGGCAAGACCATTGGCGAAGGTGAGAAAACGCTTCAACCCAATGATGATGTGAACAAGTCGCAATCTTCTAATGACACCTTTCCTACCGGAATGCATATTGCCGCCTATAAAATGGTCATGGAAACCACCCTGCCCGGCGTAATCAAACTCAGAAATACCTTAAATCAAAAATCTGAAGCTTACCGCAAGGTTGTAAAAATAGGCCGTACCCATCTTATGGATGCCACTCCCCTTACACTTGGACAGGAATTTTCTGGCTATGTCTCTCAGTTGGATCATGGTATCAAAGCACTACAACACACCCTAGATCACCTTGCTGAACTGGCTTTGGGAGGAACAGCAGTAGGAACCGGCCTGAACACTCCACAAGGTTATGCCAAACGCGTCGCGGAGTTCATCGCAAAATTCACCGAATTACCTTTTAAAACAGCTGAGAATAAATTTGAAGCACTCGCTGCACACGATGCCCTTGTAGAATCACATGGTGCACTGAAACAATTGGCTGTTTCGCTCAATAAAATAGCCCATGACATCCGTATGCTCGCTTCTGGGCCGCGCAGTGGTATCGGTGAATTAGATATTCCGGCCAATGAACCTGGATCCAGCATTATGCCCGGTAAAGTAAACCCTACCCAATGTGAGGCTTTGACCATGGTCTGCGCGCAAGTCATAGGTAACGATACAACCATGGCGGTGGCTGGTATGCAGGGACACTATGAACTCAATGTATTTAAACCGGTCATGGCGGCCAATTTTTTAGAATCTGCACAATTGCTGGGTGATGCCTGTAGTTCTTTTGAAACGCATTGCGCAGCTGGCATAGCCCCCAATGAAGCGCGCATAAAAGCACTGGTTGAAAACTCATTGATGCTGGTTACTGCATTAAATACTAAAATAGGTTACTATAAAGCAGCAGAAATAGCCAATAACGCACATGAAAATGGAACTACATTACGAGAAGAAGCAGTAAACTCCGGTTACCTTACCGCTGAAGAATTTGATGAATGGGTACGCCCAGAAGACATGGTGGGCAGAGGAAAATAATCTTGCATTTCTACACTTTTTCAAAATCCCTACAACGGTCGTTGTAGGGATTTTTTTTGTTAAAAACAGCTTTATCACAAGTAAATAATCACAAAAAAGCGACTTCAATCCGCCTTTTTTCATATTTTAACACATATGTTACAATAAAATACTCATTACTGCCCAATTTATTGTAATACCTATTTCCAGTTAACAACTTTTTTTCAACCTATGCGCTATTGGTGCACCATAAGTTTAATGTTTTTCTTTAGCGTAACAATGGCACAGCATAACTTGAGCTATAAATATGTTGAAGAGGATTCCGCGTTGGATACAGACATTAAGAATGCAACTTTTAAACCCTTAGAAACCTTCAATTTTGGCCTGAAAAATGGCTTATATTGGGTAAAAATAGACAAGTTAACCAATACTAAAAACAATGTGATAAGCATAGAGGGACATCACGTTACATCAGTGACCGGTCATTCCAGCAATAATGTACTCCTAGAACCTCTAGCACAGGTGCGCTATCCAAGTCTAGAGATAAATAAGGAGGCTATCTTTCCATTATTTATTAAAATCCAGGTAGAACAGGAAGCTTACTTCCCCATTCATTTTTATTCCCGTGAAAGCCTTATTGAAAAACAACAGGTTATCTTATTTGGTTATGGTTTATTTTATGGAGCACTACTTTTTATGAGTGTCATTATGATTATAATGTTTACCGTCACCGGTGAAGATAATTTCTGGACCTATGCCATTTTACTGTTGAGCATAGGCATTGCTTTAGCCTTCCGTGACAATATCCCTTACCTTTTTGGTTGGAAGGACGCCTTCTATTATAATCTGGAACTGGCCACACACATTCTCATCGGTATTTTTGGAGGTTATTTTGCCTACAGCTTTATTGATCTTAGGAACAAAAAAGCCCCACTGGGCAAGGTATTGATCTTCACCTTTGCCGGTCTGGCCGTGCTCAGTATGTTTATATATTGGGTTTCTTCCCACTTTATGTATTACTTCCTGGCTGATGCACTTATTCTTCTTGCCATCGCTAGTTTATGGGCGGTAAGTTTTCTGGTGACAAAAAAAACAGTTTTCCTCTACGTAGTTTTTGGCATTTTTGCAATAAATATTTACTTCATATTTGAATTTCTGGTACTTTATAATTTCGGATTGGCTCTATTATATATCACTCCGTCCACGGTAAAATGGGGTATACTGGCCGAAATGATCATCTTGTGCTTTGCATTGCTCAATGACTGGCACAAGCTGAAACAACAAACCCTTATTATGCGCCTAGAGCTACAAAAACGTACCGATGAGCTACAGCTTTTGAGTCAATATAAGCGAGAGGATGACCATGAGGATGACTATCTGGAAAACCTAATAGAAAACCACGATCTTACTAACAAAGAAGTTAAGATTCTTCAAATGCTTTCTATGAACTTTACCGAAGCACACATTGCACACAAACTACAAATGAGTACCACCCAACTCAGTATGATCATAAAATTACTTTACATTAAAATAGGCATAAATGACAAGGAAAACGACCTGATTTAGACGAAAAATAGGTGAATTTGGGCTATTTTTTATAGTATTTCTTGTATTTGGGATAGGCGATCAGAGCAAAAACAATTACCGAAGCAAAAATAATCGCCGCGCGGTTTAAATTAAGGATATTGTTACCGCTGGCATAACTGTGCAATCCTGAAAGCCAGAAGTTTACCCCAAAATAAGTCATTAAAATACTTCCGTAAGCCAACACTGCCATGAGGTTAAAAAACCATCGGCTACGCAATCCCGGTACGAGCCGCATGTGAATCACAAAAGCATAGACCATAATACTAATAAGTGCCCAGGTTTCCTTAGGATCCCAGCCCCAGTAACGACCCCAGCTCTCATTGGCCCATTGGCCTCCCAGAAAGTTCCCTATGGTGAGCATAACCAGACCTACGGTGAGCGCCATTTCTGTTATGATGGTAATCTCTTTAATATTCAAGCTCATCTTTTCCCTGTTTTTTTCAGTAGTAAGCATCATGAGCAATAAGGAAACCAGACCGAGGACCATACCTAGTGTAAAGGGGCCATAACTCGCCACAATAACGGCTACGTGAATCATGAGCCAGTAACTATCCAGTACCGGCTGTAAGTTGGCGATTTCTGGGTTCATCCAGTTCATACTGGCACCCCAGAGTACAAAACCGGCCACAAAGGCCGTACTGGCAATCGTTAAAGTACTTTTTCGGCCGAAGGCCAGGCCAAAGAACATGGTCGCCCAGCCCACATAGAGTACAGATTCATACGCATCACTCCACGGTGCATGACCCGAAATATACCAACGCCATATCAATCCTGCAGTATGCAATAAGAACAAAATAATCACGGCGACAACCCCTATTCCCACCATAGATTTTATAAACCGGTTATCCTTAAAAATACGGCTGATTACAAATACAAAGAGAAAAATAGAAGCCAGCAGATACATCCAGTAGAGCTTGGTAAAAATATCGTGCTTATTATAAAAAACCTCAGCGTCAATTTTATCCTGAGAGGGCAGCACTTCACTACCGTATTTTTCCTGAAAACTGTGAATACTGGTTAAAAATTGATCGGCTTCACTGTAATCTCCTGTAGTTTTCGCATCCCTTATCGCACTAAAATACAGGGGAAGGATCTGCCGCGTGTACACCGAGTCAATACCGGTAAAATTTGCCGTACCCAATTCTGGATACGAGACCCACTTATTGTTGGGGTCGTTTGGGATAGGGAAAATCTTTAATATCTTTCCACTCAGGGCGCGATCCAGTAAACCCAAGCGTTCTGACACATCGATAAAATCCTTATCAAAATTGTTTTTATTCTCAGCCTGATAGGCATTTTGAAGATAAGGCGCAAGCACAAACTCGCCTTTATCGTTAAAAAAATCAATGGCCTTCACATATTCTCGGTCTTTGGGAACACCTATGATATTGCGTATGCTGTCATTTGCCGGTTTTAAATAAATAAAATTCACATTATACCAAAACACGGGAGATTCTATCATAGAATGAAAAACCTGATCTGCATTCATCCCATTATAGGTATCCGTTCGGCTCATCTTACGCAAAAGCTTGCTTGCAAATGTATTTACGGGCATCATGCGCCCATTATCTTCCTGAACCACTAGTTTGCCAAATTTTGCCGCAAATTCTTCATTCACCGCATTGGCCTTCAAAATAGAATCTACCTGAGCAGAGCTATTTTGCATGTGACCGGGCATATGACCGTCCCGCTCTACCTCATGAGTAAGTCCCTGTGCGGTCTCTACTACAGTAGCATTTCCGTTTTCCACAACAACGGAATCCCGTTCTTGCGCTAAAAGATTTCCAAAGGAAAAAAGCGCAATAAGTAAAGGAAGTGCCGCTTTTTTAGCCTTTACCCTGTCCAGCCTTCTTTTAAGGTCACCAAAACGACTCCCCTTGTCAAAAAGAATAAGCATAAGCCCCAGATAGAGCATAAAATAACCGGCATAGGTGATCCACGTGCCTACAACATCATGGTTTACGGCAAGAATAGTACCCTGCTCATCGGGATCAAAACCAGATTGAAAAAAGCGATACCCTTGATGATCGAGCACATGGTTCATATAAATATCATAATCCAAATTATCTTTGTTTTCTTCCATTAGGGTTACTTCACTTTCAAAAGAGGAAAAAACGTTTTCTGTACCGGGATATTTAGCAGCGATAAAATCGTTTAATTTTATGCTGAAAGGAAGATCCACCGCTTTGCTGCCATAGGCCATATGAAAGGTCAAATCCCCTACTTCTACCTGCTTCATATCATTGTTAGTGCCCTTTGCGCCTAGTAGACCCACAGTTTTTTGCTCCTGATCAGTCTTCACGGTTACGTATAGGGCATCCTGCTGGTTTTTCTGCTTGGGAAATGCCTCCACAATACCGTTGCTGCCCTTGACAGCTGGCTCTGGAAAGACAAATTGCATCGCCCCTATCTGGTAAAGCGCGCGCAGTTTTAATTCTTGCAGGGAGTCTTTAACCACCGCAAAATTCTCCTGTGTGGCCATTACTGTTGTCTGCCCTTCAAAAGGGGATTTTATATGATATTCCCCGTTTGCTAAAGTGATATTTACCGCACCTTCAGTGGGCTTGTTAAATGCAAAAAGCAGGTTGTGAATATTGGCCACCTTACCATCTTCCAGATAATGTTCGTGCCGCTCGCCGTCGCCGGCCTCTACAATCTTGAGTTGGCTAAGCCCATCTTCACTTTCCACAAGGCCTTCTTCGGCACCATCTATAAATTTTTTAAACGAAATGGTTATGGGCTCACCGTTGTAATCGGTTTCCCATGTAAAGGAATTATCGAGTCGTTTAGAGAGGTTGAGCTCCTTTTCGAGTTTCCGTCGTTGCGGAACTCCGTTGCGTTCTCCATCCACAAAGACATTGAGGTAGGTTTTTTCGGTTAAAAAGGTACTTTCGGTCTGTCCTTCCCTGATGGGCATCACCCCCTCAAAACCGATGTAACGCGTCCAGGCAGCGCCAAAAATTATAAGAATGAACGCCAGGTGAAAAAGCAGGGTCGTCCATTTTTCTTTTTTCCACAACTTAAAGCGCCAGATATTACCGACAAAATTAATTATAAACAACACATGTATCAATTCAAACCACCATGCATTATAAATGAAATGGCGGGTATAAGGCGTGGGCGAAGTTTCCTGACCCGCGTCAAGAATAGTTCCAGTTGCCATAGCAACTGCGTAAACAATGAATAAAACGGCCATTAAACGGGTAGAAAACAGGAAATCTGCAATACGTTTTTGCATGATAGGAGAAAGCGATTTTTTAGGGTGGAAAATTACAAAACAAAAGGCCATTACTCAAGTAATCGCACTAGCATTATCTTATGAAAGGCCATGGTAAAATTTTATAAGCTTTTATGTACTTTTGAATCGTGCATAAAATAACACTAATAGGCACTGGTAATATCGCGTGGCATATGGCTCGGGGCATTACTGCGTGCGCTGATTTTGAATTGGCAGAACTGGTGGGACGCACCAAAGAACCTCCTCCAGAATTTAATGAGATCCCCTCTTACACCACCCAACTGGAACGACTACGGGCTACAAACATTATTATTCTTGCTGTGGCAGATGGCGCTATTGCCAGCGTTGCAAAACTTTTAAAAAATACCGAAGCGCTTGTACTGCACACTTCCGGCAGTATGCCCATGTCGCTTCTCGACCAGCTGCCCAGTTACGGAGTGCTCTACCCCTTGCAGACTTTCACCAAGGGGCGTCCTGTAGATTTAAAAAAGGTTCCTTTATGTATTGAAGCTAATAATGCTGATAATCTGAAGAAGCTGAGTAGTCTAGCTTTGGCCTTAAGCCAAGATGTGCAGCAAATGGATTCAAAAAAGCGGGCAGATGTGCACTTTTCAGCCGTTTTAGCCAATAATTTTAGTAACCATTTACTGGCGCTTACCGCAGAGTATTGTGAGACGCATGATATTCCCTTTGAACTCTTGAAATCGCTACTGCGTGAAACGCTGAACAAGGCTTTTGATATAGGACCCTTACAGGCACAGACGGGACCCGCAAGACGCGGGGATTTCAACACCATAAAAAAACAGTTAGCGGCCATTGATGACGACCAACTGCAACAAACCTACACCTTATTAACTAATAGTATTTTAAAAACCTATGGAAAAGAAAAATTATAAAGAACTTCTCAAACATATAACAACTTTCGTTTTTGACGTTGACGGCGTATTGACAAACGCGGGAATACAGATAAACACCAAAGGAGAAATGCTGCGTACCATGAACACCAAAGATGGATACGCCTTAAAAACAGCTCTAAATCAAGGTTTTAATATCTGTGTGATTTCTGGAGGGACCAATGAAGGAGTGCGTGCACGACTAAAAGGTCTTGGAATCACAGATATTTATCTGGGCGCTCACATAAAAACTGAACAGCTCGCAGCCTATTTTGATAACTACGACATCAAAGCAGAAAATGTACTCTATATGGGCGATGACATCCCCGATTATCCTGTGATGAAAATCGTAGGCCTTCCCTGCTGCCCGCAGGATGCTGTAAAAGAAATCAAGGAGGTTTCGGCTTATGTATCGCATAAAAAAGGAGGTAAAGGCTGTGTGCGCGATGTGATTGAACAGGTACTTAAAGTACAGGATAAATGGATGAAAGATTTTGGTACTCCTTAGAAACAATACATCTCTTCAAACTAATATCGAGATAGAACCATCGCAGCATTATTTAGATGAAATAAAAAACAGTACAAAAACCTGCTAAATACCCATTTTTTGACCAAAATCTGTTGTTTTTATCCGAAAAATGATTCGTTGTTTATAAGTAAAAATACTCATATTATAAAAACATAAGTTAAATAGCTTATAAAATTTAATTATAAGCATATTCAGTTATATATACATCTTATAAGTAAAAATACTTATATTTGAACGTATGAAGAAGTTTGCTGTTATTTCTGGTGATATTGTAGCTTTTACAAGCCTTGCTGACCTAGCTAAAAAGAAATTGGAAACGGCTACTAAAGAACTATTTGAGGTTTTAGAAGGAAAATTCGGCACCTATAGCCGCCTTATAAAAGGAGATTACCTGGAGTGTGCGGTACCCAATGCTTCAGACGGCCTTCGTGTAGCTCTGCTCTTTAAAACCTTTATAAAATCCCAGGAACTTGAGGCAAAAAACAAAAGGCACAAATATTTTGAAGAATATGGTGTACGCCTCGTACTAGGTTATGGCAGCCTTTCACGCTTTGAACCCGAAAACGGCATCATAGATGGTGAAGCCATCTATATGAGCGGCAGGCAGATGAATGAAGAAAGCACGCATTATAAAGAACGTGTGATCATTAAAAACACCCTGAAATTTGTTTCTACGGTAGAAGCACTTAACCAGCCTATGGAACCGCTTTTTGCCTTACTCGATTTTCTGACTATACGCGCTACGCGCAAGCAATGTGAAGTGGCCCATTACAAATTAATGAACCTCAGCGAAGAAGAAATTGCCGGAAAACTAGGCACGAGCCAGTCTGCCGTAAACCAGCATTCTACGCGCATAGGCTGGAACGCGATAGAAAAAGCAGTAACGTATTATGAACAGCTTTTAAGCCAGTAATCATGCCTTTCATAAACCTCATCCTATTACAGGCTATCGCCCATTTACTCGCAGATTATACATTCCAGACCAAGAAAATGGCCGTTGGCAAAGATAAACTAGGTTTTAAAAGCAAAATGCTTAAATGGCATATAGGCATTGTATTTATTACCAGCGCGATTTTGGGGTTACAGTGGTCGTTTGTTCCCTTTTCACTGGCTATTGCATTAATTCACTGGCTTATAGACGGATGTAAACCTTTGATGCGCCGCAACATACAGCTCTATAAATATGTCTTTTTTATTGATCAAACCCTGCATCTTCTTGTTTTCTCGCTCACCGTATACCTATACACCAGTTATTTTAACTGGAAACCACTTTTTGGCTGGGAGCTTAATAGTTTTGTTCTGGTGCTTATACTGGCTTTTCTATTTTGCACCAAACCGGCCAATATTCTTATCCGTGAAATTTTTAATGCGTACGAAATCTTTTTTGAAGGCGGTGGAGAAGACCTACCGAACGCCGGAAGGCTTATCGGGATTATAGAACGCTGGCTGGTTCTTGTTTTTATAATAACCGGACAGTTTTCGGCGGTGGGCTTCCTCATCGGAGCCAAGTCTATTTTACGTTTTAAAGACGCTAATTTGCTCAAGACTGAATATGTACTGGTAGGTACGCTGCTCAGTTTTGGGATAGCAGTGATCCAGGGTGTTTTGATACATAAATTCGGTTTTCTACTTTCATGAAATTTTTAAAAATACCGTATTTAGGCATTTTCTGCCCGCACATGTTGCGATAGGCACGTTATGGCCTTCAGACCTTCAGGAATTTTTGGCAACTTAATGTAATCACCCAGCACCCTATTATAATGCGCTGGCTCAAATTCAGTCCTCCCATCTGCGGGGTAAAAGGTCATTTCACCAAAGACAATTTTCCCGTCCAGATTGTAAAGATCTACACGTACAAATGGAAAATCCCCTGAAAGTTTTCGAGCGACCTGAACCATCTCTTCAAAGTTGTGGGGCTTTTCCATAGTTTCCTTAATGGTGTTACCGCCTTTTTTCTCAAATGGGAGTTGATTCCACTCCGTATCATAGTAACCTTGACAATGATCATTCCCCCTATCTAAATCAACCTTCAGAAACTTAGGCTGACCATTGAAACAGAAAAACTTATAATCGTTGATATAATCCTTACCCTTTTCTTCCAATAACTTTTCAGCAATCAAACGGGGTTTTATATTCTTATAGGCCCATTCCATCCCAGCATGATAATAATGATTAATAGATAGCCACTGTCGCGCTAATTCCCTAGATCTCTTCTCGTTAAATTCTTTCTTGTCTTTTACAATAATGTTCATGTCATAGCCATGGGTGGCCTTTAATACAAACCTTTGGGGCAACACATCAAAATTAAAAGCATCTGCAGAATCAGAAATACTGTAGAGATCATTGAGGTATTTATCTCCCACTTTTTCCGAAACATACGATCTAACCTCATATTTATCAACAAGCTGCGTTAAAATACTAGGCTTATAATAAATTTTAAGCCACTGTATCTTCTCGTTGAAATTTTTGGGATTCTCTAAATTAAGCGTTTTTCCTGTGTGATATTTATAGTGAATGTTTACAAATAATTTTTGCGGAAGTAGTTTGCTCTTTCTTAGAATTCTATAAAGATAGCTATTCATCGGTCATATTTGGATATTATTGAAGTTGTTGGCATACATTAAACAACACGTTTAACCAATCCGATTTCCAGAGCAGTTGTATTTAAAAATAAGGTATGTTAGCTTCATGTAAAGTAAATGTTACGAAATTACATAATTTTTACTTTTAATTCAAGTGACTAATACGCAACAGAAAGGTTTTGACAAAAAAGGTATTTCATAAAAATGAAATTAAGATCAGTAAAAAAATATCGTAATAACAATAAAAAACGGGCAGCACATGCTACCCGTTTTTGTTATTCATAAGTTGGTTTTAAAGCTTTACATGCGGTTTCTCTAGAACATAAAACCCACACCGGCCTGAAATACGGAGTTGTGCACGTCACCCTGATCAATAATATCAGTAAATCCATAATTATAACGGCCTTGAATAAATAAACCATTATTCAGCTTGTATTCTAAGCCCACTGCACCACCTACTTCAAAATCTTTAGCGCTGTCTAAATCCACATCACCATTATCGGCGGTGGGTGCTGAGTCAATTTCCTCATTGACCTTAAAGTTGAAAGATGGCCCGGCTTGTACACTAAGCCCTTCTACAAGATAGATTTTGGCTAAAATGGGAACGTTGATGTAGTCCAACTGATACTCCACGTTATCATCTGTATCAAACACATTATCCTGATCAATTCTTGCCAGATCATAACCCTGCCCAGAATACATCACCTCTGGCTGTATGGAGAAGAGATTATCAACGATGGGCAATTCACCAACAAGACCTGCGTAAAAACTTGTCCTGCCATCGGCATCGCCAAAGTCATTTCCGGTTATATTTGCAAAGTTTACACCACCTTTAATACCAAAGCCCCAATCTTGTTGCGCCTGCGCTGCAGTAGCTCCAAATACGATAAGAGCGATCATTAAAAATCCTTTTTTCATAATAGTTGTTTTTGAATTAGGTAAGCGAAATTACAGTCTCACTTCTTAAAAAAAAGTTAGCCAAACCTAAAGTATTACTAAGTTTAATCGCTTATTCAAAAACAACTATTATGAAA
>DRGP01000119.1 GCA_011050015.1 Leeuwenhoekiella sp.
ATGTTGCACCGGTATGGCCGGGTTGCGAAGGATCTATCGCCCAGAAAAAGGCATGTTTTAAACAAAGCCTTGCGCAACATATTGCCAAAAATTTCAAGTTTCCAAAAGGATATCAACCAGGCAGCGTTAAAGAAAAAGTCGTGATAAGTTTTATGATTAATACCGAAGGGCTTCCCGAAGTACTTGACGTAAACGGAGGCACACAAGAGCTGCAGGAAGAGGCTAAACGGAATATCATGTCTATTCCTCAAATGATACCGGGACAAGCTGGAGGCAAGGCCAAAGCCATCAAGTATAAAGTCCCATTTACCTTTTAACGAGGTCTTAACGCAAGCGGTTGCCCAGCGGTCGTAAATTTGGGTACTATCGTTATGAAAAAGCTCTTATGATCGCCACCAAAACTGACTTGTTATCCTTTTTTACCGAAACACGCGCTCAATCTGAAAATATCTGTAAACCTCTTCAAACTGAGGATTACGTGGTACAGCCCATTGAAGATGTTTCGCCACCTAAATGGCATTTAGGCCATACCTCCTGGTTTTTTGAAGAATTCATTCTGAAGCCTTACAAATCTGATTATGTGCTATTTGATGATGATTTCGCTTTCGTTTTCAATAGCTATTATGAGAGTGTGGGCAAGCGTGTGGTACGAACCGACCGCGGCAATCTATCCCGCCCCACCGTGGCGCAGGTATATGATTACCGAAAATATGTGACACAACATCTTTCCGAATTATTACAAGAACAGGACACGGTCTCTTCAGAAATTGAGGCGCTGGTTGAGATAGGTATTCATCATGAGAAACAGCATCAGGAGCTACTCTTCACCGATATTAAATATATTTTAGGCAACAATCCATTGACGCCGGCCTATAGTTCAAACTTTGAAGAATCAAAAAATGAAGAAATAGCACCAGAGTGGCTACCCATGCCCGAAGGAATTTATACTATAGGATATAATGACAACGATTTTGCTTATGATAATGAATTTGGCCGTCATAAAGTATATCTACACAATTATGCGATCGCCAACCGATTAGTAACCAATGGAGAGTTTTTAGAATTCATCAAGGCTGGTGGTTATGAAAGTGTATTGTTATGGCATGCCGAAGCTTGGGACTGGGTACAGACTCAAAATATCACTAAACCCTTATACTGGCACGAGACCAAAAACGGCTGGCAACATTACACCATGCAGGGCATGCAACAGTTAGATCTTCACGCCCCTTTGACCCATATTTCGTATTATGAAGCTTTTGCATACGCGCAATGGAAAGGCCTGCGACTGCCCACTGAATTTGAATGGGAAGCGGCACAGGAGAATTTCTCTTGGGGACAGCGTTGGGAATGGACCGAAAGCGCCTATTTGCCGTACCCCGGCTACACCAAAGTAGATGGCGCACTGGGCGAATACAATGGCAAGTTTATGGTCAACCAAAAAACCCTGCGCGGTGGTTCCGTAGCAACTTCAGAAAAACATACACGGCCTACTTATCGCAATTTCTTTCAGCCTAATTTACGCTGGCAATTTACTGGACTTCGCCTAGCGAAAACACTAGAGGTCCAATAGATGCAAACACAAGAAAGGACTACATTTAAGACCGCTTTTGAACAGGAAGTGTACGAAGGCCTAACGGCGTTTCCGAAGTACCTTCCTTCCAAATTTTTTTATGATCAAAAGGGGGATAAACTCTTTCAGGAGATCATGGCGCTACCCGAGTATTATCTTACGGGATGCGAATACGATATTATAAATGCAAATAAAGAACAGTTTGAAAACTTGTTTAGTACGGAAGCTGGCTTTGATCTTATAGAACTAGGAGCTGGAGATGGCAAAAAAACCAAGTTGCTACTGGAGCATTTTGTAAAAAATAAAGTCAACTTTAGTTATAAGCCCGTAGATATCAGCGCAGATGTGCTGGAAGAACTGGAAGAGAGCGTTAAAAGCACTTGGCCAAGTCTGGATATAGAAACCCTACAAGGGACTTACATTCAAGTACTCGACAATATTTCAGAGTACAACCAGCGCAAAAAAATCATTATGCTACTGGGCTCAAACATAGGTAACCTCACTCATGAGCAGGCCGTTGATTTCCTGAAAAGCATTCAGGAGACGATGAACGTAGGCGATATTTTATTTATGGGTCTCGATCAGAAAAAATCCCCGGCACGTATTCTTTCGGCTTACAAAGACAGTAAAGGGGTTACCGAAGCTTTTAATAAAAACTTGCTCACCCGTATAAATCGGGAACTTGAAGCCGATTTTGATATAGAATCATTTACACACTGGCCCACGTATAATCCCGAAACAGGAACCACAAAAAGTTTTTTGGTAAGTCAAAAACAGCAAAAAGTGCATATCAATCAGCTGAATCTTACCGTAAAATTTGAAGCTTGGGAAAGTATACATACCGAAATTTCTCAGAAATACGACGACAGCACTGTAAGCTGGTTAGCTAAAGAAGCCGGACTACAGATTGCCGCCCAATTTTCTGACCAAAAAGGCTATTTTAAGGACTATATTCTTGAAAAATGACCAAATAAAGAAATTATAAAGATTAATACATTTCTATATGAAAGCATTATTTAATGGTAAAACAATAGCAGAAAGTGATCATACGATTGTTGTAGAAGGCAATCACTATTTTCCACCTCAATCAGTAGACCAGCATTATTTACAGCAAAGTAGCTCACATACCACCTGCCCATGGAAGGGCGTAGCCAGTTATTATACCATTGAGGCTGATGGTAAAAAGAGCGCTGATGCCGCTTGGTATTATCCTAGCGCAAGCGATAAAGCAAAAAATATAGAAAATTACATCGCTTTCTGGAAAGATGTAACAATTACTTCCTAAGCTTTAAAATCGGCTATTTTAGCCCAAAATCAACTAAATCTACGGCAAAATTGTCGAAACTATAATTCAAGCACTCCGTTTTCAGCAGCGGCAAAATCATTCCATTGGTAACGGTCTGCCTCGCCATCATTAACCCATGAACCATCCACTAAATAGCGAAATTCATAAGTACGGTCTTTCGGTAGATTTACCGTGCCCTTAAAATTGCCGTTTTTTAATTTTTTCAGATGAAACTTCTGATCAGGGTTCCATGCATTAAAATCCCCGGCAACAACTACCTGCTCTGCATCTGCTGCTGGAAGTGTAAATGTAACCTTACACTCAGGTTTTGACTTTAAATAGTTTTTGGTAATAGACATAATAATGGTTTTAATTCAGTTCAAAAATAAAAAATAACCGAAATAAACATCCAAAAATCAGTGATTTACCTGTATTTTTTCGGATTTCTCAAGCATTTTACCATGTTATCCAAATACAGAAAAAGCGAAAACGTTACCGAAATTATTATCCTCAATAATTACATGCCTTATTTTAATTACTACAAGGTCTTTTAATGCGTAATTACCTTTAAAAGCTTATTTAAATCGGCTTCTGTATTAAAATAATGGAAACTTACGCGTATGCCACCTCCCCGCTGGGAACAAATAATATCATTTTCACGCAGTTTATTAAACATTTTGTCGCCTCCTTTAATATTAAAAATCGATGAGTGTTTTTTACGCTTAAGCACTGCATTTTCCAGTAAGCCTTCTGCCGCAAAAGCTTCAAAAGCCTGTTTCTTTAAAGTAGCAACCTGTTGTTCTATTTCGGTGATACCGATATTTTTAATAAGCTGTATGGCTGCGGTGAGACTACCAAAGGCTAGTGTATCCTGATGCCCCGGTTCAAATTTACCGATAAGTGTATTCATGGCTTCCTTATGCTTACCGCGCACGCTGTTAAAGCCTACGGTCTTAGGAAAAATACGCTCCTGTACAGCTTCTTTAAACAGAAAAAAACCATTACCATAGCCAGCATTCATCCATTTATAGGCACTCGCTCCTAGTATATCAATACCACTGTTTTCAAAATCAAAAGCCTCAACACCGCAATATTGTGTACCATCTGCAATAATGAGCAAATCTGGATTTTCTGCTTTTAAATTCTTTAGAAAATCAAAATCAATCTTAATCCCACTGATATATTGCACGAGACTAAATATAAATACCTGCGGCTTTTCACGTTTTACTGTTTCAAGTATATTTTGCTCGAGGTTCTCGTCTATTTTAGCATAACAAACCGGAAGTTCACGGGAGGTCACCGCCCAGTTTATGGAGGGATAATCCTGATCGAGTAGCAAGATTTTTGATGTAGAAGGAATACCTTCGAGCAAGATATTAAACCCAAACGAAAAATTAGGCACCAGTGCTACGCGTCCTGGTTCACAATTAAAAAAACCGCCCACTCCTTCGCGCACTTTGGTCATAAAAGCATCTTGTTTATTTTTTAACAAACTACCCAAAATGAGATAGTCAAGATCATGGGATTGCCTAAAATCAAGTAGGGTTTCAGACAACAATCCAGAAGCGGCAGTGTTGAGATGTGTATATTGAGAGGTGACCGGGAATTCTTTTTTTAAGTTTTTCATAAGTGGCAAACGAAGCGAATTAATGTAACTTTGGTAAAATAACCAATTTCCCAGTTCTTATGTTCTCAAAAAAACAAGAATCTAAAAAAATAGATCATGAGCAGCGTGAGCTTATTGAATACGCGCAATTACGCGTAAAGAAAAAGAAGAACCTTTTTAGACATTTTATCATCTTTCTCGCTGGTGCTGTTTTGCTTATCATCATTAATCTTATCTTGGATTTTGGTAAAGATTTTAGGCCCTTTAATGTAGACTGGTTTGTGTGGGCGATCCTGATCTGGTTTTTTATCTTTCTGGTTCATTTCCTCAATGTATTTTTGGTAAATTCTTTTATGGATAAAAAATGGGAACATGAGCAAATAGATAAACTGGTTGCTAAACAGAACGCCCGCATTGAAGAGCTCAGGCAGCAGGTGGAGCGGGAAAACCCTCTGCCTGAACAAAAAACGAGCCCATTTATACCTCCAAAACCGCCGTTAAATTCATAAGTATATGATTACCCTTATTGCCGCTGCCGCGGAAGACAATGCCCTGGGAAAAGACAATGAACTTCTATGGCATCTGCCCGATGATTTTAAGCGTTTTAAAAAACTCACCACCGGTCACCATATTATTATGGGCCGTAAAACTTTTCAGTCTTTTCCCAAACTACTGCCCAACCGCACCCATGTAGTGATTACCCGCCAGAAGGATTATCATCCCGAAGGAACTCATATTGTGCACGATCTGGACGCCGCACTTGAATTTGCCGCAGGTGACGAAAACATTTTTATAATTGGCGGCGGTGAAATCTATGCATTGGCCATGAACCGCGCGACACACCTGGAACTTACCCGCGTAAACGCGAATTTTGAAAATGCCGATACTTTTTTCCCCGAAATAGACAAAAAACAATGGGAATTGGTTGAAAAAAAACCCCACCCAAAAGACGAAAAGCACGCCTATCACTTTGATTATTTAACCTATGTTAAACGCTGATTTTCTCAACGAAATTTCTCAAACTTTAGACGTTCCCATTACTTCACACCAGCCTCTTTCTGGCGGGGATATTAATGAGGTCTATATAGTTGAAAGCGAAACTGAAAAATGGGTGATCAAGGTAAATCACGCCCAGCGTTTTCCCGGCATGTTTAAAAAGGAGGCATTGGGGCTGGACGCGTTGCGCAAACCTGAAATCATTGATGTCCCTCAAGTGACAGAACATGGCCAATTTCAAAATCAAAGTTATTTACTGCTTGAATATCGAGCGCCAGGGACAAAAAACACCGATTTTTGGTCCATTTTCGGACGGCAACTGGCAAAATTGCACCGGCAAAGCGCCCCTCAATTTGGCTTCGCCGAAAATAATTATATAGGCAGTCTTCCGCAATATAATAGTTCTGAAGAAAACGCTGCCGATTTTTATATCAATCAGCGCTTACAACCCCAGTTTGAACTGGCTCTGAAAAACGGCTATAAATTCACTAAAATCGACAGTTTTTATGACAAAATCCGACCTATTATTCCGCAGGAAAAACCAGCTTTAATACACGGTGATCTATGGGGAGGCAATTATCTTGTAAATATTGAAGGATATCCCTGCCTTATAGACCCCGCAACCGCTTTTGCCCCACGTGAAATGGATATTGCCATGATGCATCTTTTTGGTGGTTTTGACACAGCAATCTTTAAAGCCTACAATGCTGAATTCCCACTGGCGGAAGGCTGGCAAAACCGCATCAAACTGTGGCAGCTGTATTATGTGCTAGTACATGTAAACCTCTTTGGTGGCGGGTATTATGCTTCCGCGAACGCGATCATCGATCAATACACCGGTTCTTAACAAATTTTATGCTTTCTACATTTAGTTTTGGCAATATTTTAGTCCATTCCCCTACCCCTAGCCTGTATCTTTAATTCAATCTAAAAAAATAAAATCATGAGTAAAGAAGATTTATATAATAAAGACGCCAAACAAAAAATTACTGAAATGGCTAAGGACATCGATTTTGCGATGATGGCCACAAATTTGAAACAAATCCCCCTTAGTGTCATCCCAATGAGCACTAAAAAAGTAGATGGCGAAGGGAATATTTGGTTTTTGAGCGGCAAAGACAGCGATCACAACAAGGATATTGAAAAAGATGCCAATGCGCAGCTTATTTATTCAGAGCCCAGTTCCATGCAGTTTTTAAGCGTTTACGGCCGGGCCACCATTACCACAGATAAAGGCATTATTAAAGAGCTTTATGGCAAAGGTGATGACAACTGGTTTGAAGGTGTTGATGACCCTAACATTTCCGCAATAAGTTTTAAGCCCAGTGAAGCCGCGTATTGGGATACCAAAAGCAACAAACTGGTTTCCCTATTTAAAATGGGCGTAGGAGCTGTAACCGGTGAAAAGCAAGATATCGGAAAATCAGGTAAATTGAAGGTATAATTGACCTTTTTTAACCAAAAAAAAGCAAAAACCACCGAAAAATCGGTGGTTTTTTTATGGGTCGAAAAGTATCTTCAGCTATTGAAATTCCTTGCCTTTACCATGCAACCTTTAACCCCAAGGAGGATCAACTTTTCTAAAGTTTCAAACTTCGGAAAAGTTTTACCCTTAAAAACAGCTGAGAACTTTCAACTTTCAACCTGTAACTTCTAACTTATCCTTATTTTTGAAGTCCGTTTAATCATTACACCTTTTTATATGTCAACCCAAAAACGTCTTTTTTTACTTGATGCCTACGCCCTGATTTTTCGTGGTTATTATGCGCTTATTAAAAATCCGCGGGTCAACTCAAAAGGTCAGGATACTTCGGCGATCATGGGTTTTGTGAATTCCCTTTTTGATGTGATCAAACGGGAAAAACCAGACCATCTGGCCGTGGCTTTTGACAAAGGGGGCAGTTCAGAACGTGTGGAAATGTATGAAGCATATAAAGCCAATCGTGATGAAACGCCCGAAGCAATACGTATTGCGGTGCCCATTATTCAAAGTATTTTAAAAGCCATGCACGTTCCCTGTATAGAAATACAAGGCGTAGAGGCCGATGATCTCATAGGCACGCTGGCCAAACAGGCCGAAAAGGAAAATTATCAGGTTTTTATGGTGACGCCAGATAAGGATTATGCCCAGCTGGTTTCAGAAAATATTTTTATGTACAAGCCCGCGCGTATGGGCAATGGTATTGAGATCTGGGGCATCCCCGAGGTGCAGAAAAAGTTTGAGATAGAACGCCCCGAGCAGGTTATAGATTATCTGGGCATGCGCGGCGATGCGAGCGATAACATCCCCGGAATACCCGGTGTAGGCGATAAAACGGCAAAGAAATTCATAAAACAATTCGGTTCGCTGGAAGGCTTGCTGGAAAACACCGATAAGCTGAAAGGGAAAATGAAAGAAAAGGTGATCGAGTTCAGTGAGCAGGGGCTGCTTTCTAAAAAGCTCGCCACCATCATGATCGATTGTGACGTGCAGTTTCATGCTGAAAGCTACGAACTCTCAGAACCGGATGCCGATAAAGTGCAGGAGATTTTTGATGAATTGGAATTCCGTAGATTAAAAGATCAATTCATTAAAATATTTTCTGGCGAAACCGAAGCTTCAGTTGGCGCGGCGGTTTCCAATACAGAAACGGCCAAAAAACTGGTTTCTTCAGCAGAAAAAGCAGCTGCGGCAGGATCTGGCCAATTTTCGCTTTTTGGCGACAACAATGAAGGGATGGATATTGAAGAGCGCAACGCCCGTAAAACCATCGCAGATACCTCACATCTATATCAAAGTATCGCACCGGGCATGGCCATGAAGTTGTTTTTGCAAAATTTAATGAAGCAGGAATCCGTTTGTTTTGATACGGAAACGACCGGTCTTGATCCCATTACCGCAGAACTCGTAGGTATCGCGTTCTCTTGGGAAAAAGGAAAGGGTTTTTACCTACCGTTTCCCGAAGAAAAAGAAAAAGCCCAGGAACTGATTGAGCAATTGCGCCCGTTTTTTGAAGCAGAAAGCATAGAAAAAATAGGCCAAAACCTCAAATATGACATAAAAGTGCTTGATAAATACAACATCAGGCTCAATGGTAAATTGTTTGACACCATGCTCGCGCATTACCTTATCAACCCAGACATGCGTCACAATATGGATATTCTCGCCGAAACCTATCTTAATTACACGCCGGTTTCCATAGAAGAACTCATTGGTAAAAAAGGGAAGAACCAGAAAAACATGCGCGATGTCCCACTGGAAAAGCAGACCGAATATGCGGTGGAAGATGCAGATATCACCTTTCAGCTTAAAAAGCATTTTGAAAAAGAATTGACCGAAGCGCAAACCCAGAAACTCTTTGATGAGATTGAAATTCCATTGGTACAAGTGCTCGCAGATATGGAACTGGAAGGAATCAACCTGGATCAAAAATTTCTAAATTCCCTCGCAGAAGAGCTTAATGCTGATATTCTTTCGCTGGAACAAAAAATCTACGAAGAAGCCGGTGTGGAATTTAATATTGGCTCCCCAAAACAGTTGGGCGAAATTCTCTTTGACACCCTAAAACTGGTTGACAAGCCTAAAAAAACGCGCACCGGCCAGTACAGCACCGCAGAAGACGTTCTCTCCTATCTCGCCCCAAAACATGAAATCATACAGCATGTTCTGGATTATCGTGGCCTGAGTAAATTAAAAAGTACGTATATAGACGCGCTGCCCCATCAGGTAGAATCTTCTACAGGCCGCGTACATACCGATTATATGCAAACCGTTGCTGCCACTGGACGCTTAAGCAGCAACAACCCAAACTTGCAGAATATCCCCATACGCACAGAACGCGGCCGCCAGGTGCGTAAAGCTTTTGTGCCCAAAAATGAAGATTATATCCTGCTTGCGGCCGATTATTCGCAGATAGAACTGCGCATCATTGCTGCATTGAGCAAAGAGGAGAATATGATGCAGGCCTTTAAAGAAGGACAGGACATTCACGCTACCACCGCCGCCCGTGTTTTTGATGTTCCCCTGGACGAGGTGTCACGGGAGCAACGCAGCAATGCAAAAACAGTGAATTTTGGGATTATTTATGGCGTTTCGGCTTTTGGGCTAAGCAACCAGACCGAACTTTCACGCAGCGAATCAAAAGAACTTATAGAAACCTATTATAAAACCTATCCCCAACTGCGCAATTACATGAGCGAGCAGGTCGCCTACGCTCGCGAAAACGGTTATGTTTCCACCGTTCTGGGCAGAAGACGCTACTTAAAAGACATCAATAGCAGCAACCAAATGGTACGCGGCGCGGCTGAGCGTAATGCGGTAAATGCGCCCATTCAAGGTAGCGCGGCAGATATCATTAAAATAGCAATGATCAATATTCATAAAAAACTGCAGGAGGAAAATTATAAGACCAAAATGCTTTTGCAAGTGCATGATGAACTCGTTTTTGATGTCTATAAACCCGAATTAGAAAAAGTAAAAGAAATGATCAAACATGAAATGGAACATGCCTATACTTTAGATGTTCCGTTGGATGTTGAATTGGGTATAGGTGAAAATTGGCTAGAAGCGCATTAAATTTAGATATTATCAAATAAATTTAAAATATAGATGTATGAGCCAACTGGCATTTATCTTTTGAAAGTAGTAGTTTTAGCGATACATATAACTTTAGCCTTCATTACCAGTTTAATTTAGGCATTTTTCTCAGTGCAATGGCCAGATACAGCATTAGGGGCAATACTGATTATTTTAATGTGGGTCTTACCTATTACCTAAAAACCAATTAATATTCTTTTCTTAAAATAATAAGCTGTCTGAATCTTTTTTCGGACAGCTTTTTTTATTCCATTCTATATTTTAAAACGCGTTGCGAAAGGGTTAAATTTACCGTTTCAGAAAACAAATCACCCTAATTCACAACCATGCGTGAGAAGGAGCACTTGGGAATACGTCTCACCAATACGGTCAATAAAAAACGATTTATAGATCATCTTTTTTCTGCGCAAGCAGAAAGTGAATTACAGAAATACAGCCAAGGCAAGGGACTTTTATTTTCAGATCTGGCCATTGCCACTATACATGAAGAAGAGCGCCGATATGACAAAAGCCTTATAGGTACACGAAAATTGGCCTCCCACTCTTCCGGCGAGCGAAAAAAACTGTTTATAGAGTACATTCTCCAGCAAAATCCTGATTTTATCATTCTCGATAATCCGCTGGATCATTTAGATCAAGCATCACGCGCTACTTTCAAGAAGCAGCTCCAGGATATTTCGCAGGAAAAAACATTGATACAGTTGGCCAACCGTGCTTCAGATTTTCTTCCGTTTATAACGCACAAGTTTGATCTTGATGAAGATATTTTTACCCTAAACCCTATTTCGGCTTCGCCGAAAGAAAATCTTTCTGCCCAAAAACAGCTAAACCTGCCCAAAAACGGTCAAAATACCGCAAATAATGACCACGAACTTCTAAAAATGGAGCAGGTTTGCGTGAGTTATGATGGGCGACCTATTGTAAAAGACATTAGCTGGACCATCAGGCCAGGCGATTTCTGGCAACTGGTAGGGCCTAACGGTTCTGGTAAAAGTACGCTGCTCGCACTTATCACTGGCGAAAGCACCAAAGGCTATGGGCAGGATCTCTATCTTTTTGGCCATAAAAAAGGAAGCGGGGAAAGCATCTGGGAAATCAAACAAAAAATAGGTTATTTTGCCCCGAATATGACCGAACTTTTTCAGCGCAACAATACTTTACTGGAAATGGTTCTTTCTGGTTTTTTCGATTCCATAGGGCTTTATGACAGGCCCACCACGCTACAGCAAAAACAGGCAATTGCATGGCTTCAACTGGCAAATCTACAAGTGGATAAAAACATAAATTTCAATAAACTTTCGCCGGGGCAACAGCGCCTAGGGCTTATTTTGCGGGCCGTTGTAAAAAATCCACCGCTGCTCATTCTCGATGAGCCCACCGAAGGGCTGGATGATACAGGCGCTCAACTGGTCATTGATCTGGTCAATACCTTAAAAGATCAGACCGAAATGGCAATTATTTTTGTTTCGCACCGTGTGGAAAAAGGACTGCGACCACAATCTATTTTTGAATTGGTGCCCACTGAAAACGGTTCCACCGGAAAGATAATACTTAAAAATCAGTTGAAATCGGTCAAAAACTGACCTTTTTCGGCTAAAAATGACATCAAAAAAGCACTTCTCACCTAAAATCAGGCAGGATAGAACTCCATAAATTATTAATAGCCTGTAATTTGCCATATAGATTTATAATTGTACATTTGCACCCCTGTTTTCCCCAGATTTGGTTTTGGGGCGGGAAATGGAATGTTTAATAATAAATTTAAT
>DRGP01000120.1 GCA_011050015.1 Leeuwenhoekiella sp.
GATCAGCATCCATGGTGATCACCACATCTCCAGCAGCGGCGTCAAAACCGGCATGAAGCGCCTGGCTTTTACCATAATTACGGTTAAACCGAATACCTTTAACCTCTTGATGAGCACTTGCCAGTTCATTGATCACATCCCATGAACCATCTGTACTACCGTCATCTATAAAAAGCAGCTCATAGGTAAAACTATGAGCCTGCAGGGTGTTTGCTAGCCAGTGGTATAGTTCATTAAGTGATTCCCGCTCGTTGAGCAACGGGATTACTATAGATAGTTGCATGTTATAACTTAAGCTTGTGTGGGGTCTTTTTTTCTGAATAAAAGCGATGCGAGCAGACCTAATAAAAGCATGATTGCTAAAAAGATGAAATAACTCTGTGTTTGACTAGCTATTGAAAAGTTATTTTCTGCATTCTGTGCCTGTGTCACCGCCTTATCAATCTCGCTCTGTGGGGCATTAAAACGCTCCATGATGCTTTGCATCTCGACGATGGACTGTTCTTTTATAATTTCAGCGGCACCTGTATCTATTAAATTAAAGAGAATAATGGTAAATACCGTACTTATAGCAAGACCTAAGGCTACAGTGATTGTATAGGATGTAAAGACATCTTTAAAACTGGGAAACCCAATTATTTTTCGAGCAGAATAACACGAAAATATAGCAAAAGAAAAAACAATTATCAAGTTGAACAACCCTACCCAAAAATTAGCTAATAACCCTACATTTATTACATAACAAATTGTGGTTACCAGAATAAGTGCCAACCCCATGTATAGGCCTAAATTCAGTGCTTGTTTTCTTGCTTCTGTTTCCATCGTTAAACTGTTTTGGTTAGGCTGGTTGCTAAGCAAAAATAAGAAAATGTTACGCTTTGCAGCATACAATTTATAACTTTACACGTATTTAATCAAAAATGAATTTGAGAACCCAATTTTTATTTTTAAGTTTGCATCTCCAAAATTGAGCAGATTTTAAACAGAACATCATGAAAAAAGGCATTCACCCAGAAAATTATAGAATAGTAGCATTTAAAGACATGTCTAACGACGAAGTGTTTTTATCAAAATCTACAGCAGTTACTAAAGACGTCATCGAGATGGATGGTTCTGAATATCCACTTGTAAAGTTGGAAATATCAAGAACTTCGCACCCATTTTACACCGGTAAGTCAAACCTTGTGGATACTGCGGGTCGTATTGACAAGTTCAAGAACAAATACAAAAAATTCGCTAAGAAATAAGCAATTTATAGATAGTATTTTGCAAAGCCTTCAACAAACTGTTGAAGGCTTTTTTTATGTACATTGTTGATATTTATTCCTTTCTAAGACGCTGAAAATTTTTTTAAAATACCCAAAATTTTCTGAGCAAGCACGTAGAAGCAATCAACTATAGCGGCTTGTGTGCAGCGTTTTTTATTCAATGGGTATATAAAAATCAACAAGTGCTTTTCTTTCAGGATGTTCATGGAAATCATTATGATAGATCTCAAAAGGATTTCTATCGGCTTTCTTATAACCATTTTCATTCATCCATACAAATAGTCCCGTCCAGGATTTTTCAAACGCGTTGCGTACAATTTCAAAGCGGCCAACAATAAATCTTCCTTTTTGAATAGAAGTTAGTCCTATTTCTCCTTCTGTTTGAACAGGTTTGTTCAGTAAGATACAAGCACTTATCCTTACTTTATTAGCTTCCGTAACTTTAAAACTGTGATGGTAAATTGTGACCATCTTCGTTTTTTCGGTTATAATACCTTTTGGGGTTGCCCATTGTATTAATTTTTGATAAGTAGTTTCTAGATTTTGAGGACCCATGCTTGATACATAAGCTAAATCCATTTTGGGAACTTCTTTTATTTCAATGTTTGCATGCATTTTTATCCATTTTTTTAGATTAACAATACTGCAAATGTATTTTTGATAGTCGGGATACGCTTGACCATTCTAGCTTTCAAGTTGACGAATTTTGCTAAAATTGTTCGGATTTTGCTTCTTAAAACCTGTTGGACTTACTCCGTAGAATTTTTTAAAGGCTCTTGAGAATGAAGAATTGTCATGGAATCCCCATTTTAGAGCTATTTCTGTTATTGATATGTTTTTATGCATTACATCTAAAGCAGACTTTTCTAATCTACACCTGGTTACATATTCGTTCAGGGTTTCTCCTGTTATAAATTTAAATAATCTGTGGAAGTGAAATGGCGAGAAAAAAGCGATTCGAGAAACTCTATTTAACGATAAATCAGAATCCAGATTTTCCTCTATGAATTGAAAAACACGATTGATTCTACGCTTATAATCTGTATTTGTTTCTTTATCAGGACTTGTCATTTTTGTAATATTGTAAGTCTAAATGTTGATTTTAAAGCTGTTTTTAGGTTATTTTACCCTGATTTCATTGAATATTGACCATTTTAAACCATTTAGAACTAAAAAATCGAAGCGTTATAATAAAATAGCGCTCCGATTTGCTTTACTTTTTTCCTGTATTATTTATATTAATTCACTACAGCAGGTTTTTTATACTCAAATAGGTGTTGCTCTTTAATGAGTTTGCCGGTATCTTCGGGCAGCATTTCCTCCCAGCCTTCTTCACCATGAGATATCATACGCAATACCTCTCTTGAGAAAATGGTGAGTATTTCGGGATCATAATCCTCTATATCAACCACGCGGCCATTATACTTGAAGAATTTGTACAGCTCTTTCATGCGAGGGTGTACCTTGAGGTTTTCGCTGGTTGTAAATTCGCCGGTTTCGGGATCTTTCATAGGGTAGAGGTACACCCTCAAATCCTTGAAGAACAATTTACCGAAAGCCTCCAGAATACCGCCGCTTAAATGTCTGTAATACTTCTCATCAAAGATGTCAATAAGATTGTTTACACCCATGGCAAGCGCCATACGCTCTTTAGTATACCGGCTAAAGTATTCCACGAGCTTATAATATTCCTGAAAGTTAGAAATCATTACTGTTTGCCCAAGGCTACAGAGCAGCCGGGCACGATCCATAAAGTCTTCCTCGTCGATTTCGCCCTCGGCGCGAAGATTAGACAATGTAATTTCAAAAAGAACTTCTGTATTTTCTTTTTTGACGCGGTTTTCGTTCAAAAATAATTCAAGCGACTGCTCATACATATCCATATTTACCTTGGTCACCGGTCTAAAACTACCGCGTAGCGCAAGGATATTTTTCTTATACAGAATTTTTGCCGCAAGAATATTGTTCCCGTCAGGGCCAAACATTACCGCATCTGTAAAACCATTTTTCAAGAGCTGGAGACTCATCAAACGGTTATCTACTTTTTCAAATTGCGGCCCTTCAAAGTTGATCATATCTATTTCAATCTGATCCTTATCTACGTGATCATATAAATAGCGCAGCAATTTTTTTGGGGAATCATATTTGTAATAGGCGCCGTAAATTAAATTCACACCTAAGGTGCCCAGTGTAAGTTGTTGTAAACGCGCGTCGTTCTCATGAAAACGCACGTGTATTATGATTTCATTAAAACCGCCCTGAGGTTCTACCTGATATTTGATACCTACCCAGCCATGACCCTTGTATTTTTTTGCAAAATCTATAGTAGCGACCGTATTGGCATACGTGAAGTACATTTTATTAGGATGTTTTTCACGGGATATCCTATTCTCCAACAGGCGCGTTTCATGCGCCAACATTTTTTTAAGGCGCGCTTCGGTCACATAGCGTCTATCCTCTTCTATCCCATAAACCGCATCACTAAAGTCCTTATCATAAGCAGACATGGCTTTGGCGATAGTTCCGCTTGCGCCACCAGCTCTAAAAAAATGGCGCACAGTCTCTTGACCGGCGCCTATTTCAGCAAAGGTACCATAGATATTCTCATTCATATTGATGCGCAGCGTCTTGTTATGAATAGAGGGGATATTTTCAAATTCCTTATCACCCGCAATTGTGATGGGCATAGCTTTATTTTTTAGTTTTTTTCTTCTTCAAAATACTGGTCAAAGGTAATGAATCGGTAGTGCTTACGAAAAAATATACCTATTTTTGTACCAAATTTATCAAGGTTGAAAATTACTTTTTTAGGCACCGGCACTTCACAAGGAATACCCATAATAGGCAGCACCCATCCTGTCTGCCACAGCGATGATCCTAGAGATACGCGCTTGCGTGTATCTATACTTATACGCACAGCTTCTAAGAATTATGTGGTAGATTGTGGTCCAGATTTTAGACAACAGATGCTCAGCAATCAGGTAGATCGCCTCGATGCGATTCTTTTTACCCATGAGCACGCAGATCACACGGCGGGTCTGGATGATATCAGGCCCTTTTTTTTTAAGCATGGCGATATTCCTATTTATGCACACAAACGGGTAGTGAGTGAACTCGAAACACGTTTTGCTTATATTTTTGAAACCGTAAATAAATATCCCGGAGCGCCTGGCGTAGCGGTTAATGAGGTAGTTAATGATCAGCCTTTTCAACTCGATGAACTTCAAGTGACGCCCATAAATGTTTATCATGCTAAATTACAGGTTTTTGGTTATCGCATTAATGATTTTGCCTACCTCACCGATGTAAAAACGATCGCACAGGAAGAGAAAGATAAGTTAAAGAATCTTGATGTGCTGGTAGTAAATGCCTTGCGCGAAGAACCTCATTACTCACATTTTAACTTGGAGGAAGCGCTTGCTTTTGTGGAGGAAATTAATCCAAAACGGGCTTATTTCACCCATATCAGTCATTTATTGGGCTTTCATGAGGATGTGGAAAAGCAATTGCCAGAAAATGTGCATCTTGCCTACGATGGCCTCACGCTAGAGGTAAAATAAACCTCCTTTTAATTTAATACAATTACAAACTATAAAGACCCCATTCATGAGACGTCATATTTTTATGTACCTCTTCTTTTTTGCCGCACTGTGGATCATTTTTCAATATGCCAATGAAAAAAAGATCTTTGGCGCACAAGAAACCAAGATTGCAAACCTGCAAGAAAGACTCAAAAAGGCCGAAGATAGTCTCAGAACTATTGGAGATCAAAGCGCTGATAATTCCTATTTTGGTTTGGAAGGGAATGAAAATGCCTACACGTATTTTGATAAGTTTGATGTTCCCGTGGAAGGGCTGCAAGCTAAAATTGAAGATGCCGTGATCAGTAAAAACACTACCGATGGGAATCCATTGATCCCTTTTCAAAACGCAAATCGTATTTTTAGGATCAATAAGGTAAAAGTGCTCAACCATAAATGGATATTGGCAGACTTTACCGATGGAAAACGCTGGGGCGAACTCTTACTGGGCTATTCTATCGCTTCAGATGGAAGTATCGATTTTCAAAACCTCGAGTCACTCATCTACCCAATATATTGATCAGGAATGCTCCGTTAACCACTGTTTTAAGTCCATCAAATTCTGTGGTGCGACACCGTGACCCACGGGATATTCTTTAAGTGTGGCAGAAATTCCCAAGGTTTTCAGATATGCTGGTGTGCGACGGGCAGCGTCAACCGGTATAACCTGATCCTGACTTCCGTGCGAACAGAAAACTCCCATATTTTTATAGGCTTCGTGGTCGCTTTTAGGAATGGTTATCGCCTCGTTGATATAACCGCTTAGCCCTATCATATTCTTTACTTTCTCTGGGTAAGTAAGCGCGACCGCATAGCTAATTATTGTTCCCTGGCTAAAACCCAAGAGTGTTACATCGCTGGCATCTAGATCGTAAGCAGCTATAGCTTCATCTATAAATTGAACTACAAGGTCTCGGGCTTTTTTAGCCTGCTCGTCATCAGATTGCTTTGCTTCACTGCCGTCCCAGTAGATCGTATACCACGCGTTGCCATAAGGCTGCATCGGCATGGGCGCACGCACCGAAATCACAAAATAATGATCAGGCAACTCTGGTGCAAAAGAGAATAAATCCTGCTCGTTACTGCCATAACCGTGTAAAAGGAGAAGCAGTGGAGGCTTGGCGGCAGATTTCGTTTTTGGTTCCTGAATTATATGGGTAAGTGATAAATCTTTCATGTGTGTTTTCAAATTATGCGCAAAAGCAATTGATTTTCACCCTTAAAAGGGCAATTTTTAGCCTGTAAATGCGGATTTTTTAAGGAATTTATTTGATAAATGTAAACCACTCCTGAAATTTTTCACCCACTAGCGGAATAGGCTTTGCCACGCCCTGAATGGCGTTGAGTAGGCCAAAACCCCATAAAACGGCAAAAAACAGGAAAAAAGGCATAGAAATAAACCAACTATCAAAATTAGAAACAAGTATTCCAAAGAGATAAAAGAGGATGAAAATGCCAAAAGCTTGACGGATATGAAAACGTGCAAACGCGTTTTTGCGTTCTAGATTCATAAAAATCGCAATGATCGTACCTATTATGGTGGCATAAGCCACAACAGCAATCAATTTTCCAGATTTTAAATTTAGTTTATTCATAATTAAGCGTTGATCCATTGATTGTTTGCGATGATTCCATGAACTGTACCGGGCAGCTGCTGACCTAGAAAAGCGGAATTTTTTGATTTTGAAAATATATGATCTTTCGTATAAACCGAAGTCCCTTCTGTTGAAAAAAAGGTTAGATTTGCCGGTTTTCCTGCTGTGATCGTCGATTTTTCACCTGTGAATCGTTCTCGGGCAGCGGTAAGCAAACGTACTGCCTTTTCTTCTGAAACGAGACTGAGTAGCGCTTTATATGTGACTTCCTGAGCAATAGTGCCATACATGGCGTGATCAAACTCCAGTTTTTTATTTTCTATATCTATGGGATCGTGGTCGCTGCAAACCATATCTATCGTTCCGTCTTTGAGACCGGCGATAAGCGCCTGGCGATCTTCTTCTGCTCTCAGGGGCGGCATAAGTTTATAACGGGTGTCAAATTCCGACAGCGCTTCATCAGTAAAAACTAAATGAGCAATGGCCACACTGCAGGTAACGTCGAGTCCTTTTGTTTTCGCCTCGCCAATGAGTGCTACCGCGGCCTTTGTAGAAATCGTGGGGATGTGCAGTTTGCCGCCTGTATATTCCAGCACATGTAAATCACGGGCGATCTGCAGGCTTTCCGCCAGGGCGGGAATTCCTTTTAAGCCCAGGTTGGTAGCCGGTATACCCTCATTCACGATCCCTTTGCCCACCAGTTGTTTGCTCTGTGGAAAAGCAAGCACGAGACCCCCAAAACCCTGCACATATTGCAGTGCCAGCTTAAGTAAATTGGGATTGTCAACGCCCTGTTGATAATCGCCAAAAGCAACCGCTCCCCCCTGATGCATATCATAAAGTTCAGCAAGATCTATACCCGATGCGCCCTGGGTGAGCGCCCCTATGGGAAATAAATCTACGGCATGCTGTGCCGCCCGGTCTCTTAAATAGCGCACAGACGAATTGTTGTCTATCACCGGAACCGTTGTAGGCTGTGCGGCGATACTTGTAAAACCACTACGTGCAGCAACCTGGAGCCCGTTGGCGAGTGTTTCTCGTTCTTCATGGCCCGGCTCGCCCAGATTGACACTGCTGTCAAACCATCCAGAAGAGACCTTCAGGTTTTTATGGTGTATCACGGTCTCCCCATCCTGAGCGTCCAGTTGGGGTTCTATCGCGTCAATCTTGCCATCCTTAATACGTATGCAGACCTCCTGGCCATTAAGGTTATGCTGGTTATCTATAAGCGTGGCGGATGTGATGCGTATGTTCATTTTAAAAATTTTAAGAGCAGCATTTCGCAGAGCAGAAAAAACAATGCAAAAATAAGAAACCATTTGAAAAGCAGGTCGAGGCTTGCCGCTTTTGAAACAGCTACCAGCGCATCTGCAAGCGAATCACTAACCGGGATATCCCGGGCTTGATTACGTTCAGCATTGGCGGGAATACTTTGCCGGCGGTCATAGTTAAAAGCTACGTGACCCTCGATGGAATCTTTGAATATAATCTCGTAAATACCATCTTTTTCTATAGCCTCCTGGGTAGATAAAGTGACTACATTTCCCTTTTTTTCCTGAAGCGGAATAAAAACCTGTTCCCCCTGCCGCAATGCGTAAACCGCATCACCAGTAGTCGCGCTTTTTAGATCAAAATGGTTGTTTTTACCTAAAAAATAGTAGGTTTTAGGCAAAGATAAGGCGGTTTTTGCCATTTCTTCAAAGGTGGGCACTATTAACGGACTTTCTTGAAAATTGCTGTTGGTTTCGTTTAAACTCCCGCTGAATACAAATATGCCCTGCCCCTCGATTAAAAAAGCGTTTCCATTTTGTAGCCGGAGCGCCGGCGAATTCCCATTGTATTGAAAATTCTGAGAGATACTGGGATATTGAAAATTGGTCGCCTGGCGTTCAAAAACATCGCGGTATAAGGGATGATCATAATTTATGGAGGTGACAAGGCTCTTGGATGAGTTTTTTTCGCCGTAGGGTGGAAGGCCATAAGCTTTTAATAAAGCAGTATAAGCTGAGGCTTGCGCGGCGCTATTGGGGATTAAAATAAGCTGTCCGCCGTTTTTGCGGAAGGTAAGCAGGATATTAATAAGCGATTGTGGTATGGTCTCGAGTTCGTTAAGGATTACTACTTGCTGGCCGCCAATCAGATCGTAGGAGAGATTATTGACACTTACCCGTTTATATTCATAAACAGAGGTCTTGAATATTTTTGCCAGATAGGCATCGTCTGCATTATTAATACTTAAAATCTGCAACGGATCTGGATTTTCAAGGCTGAAATAAAAATTATTATCATAGGTGAGTGCGGCATCGTTGATACGCAACCGACCCAGAAAATTCGTATTTGCGGGTATTCTAAAACTTATCTTACTCGAAATAGCGTCCTCAAAGGAAGCCGTGGCCTTAGCCACTAGTTTATCATTGTTAAATAAGGAAACCGGCACTTTCTGATCTGCTGCTGTGGTTTGTTTTACAGTAACTTGAAGCGCGTAATCATTTTCAGAACGGGTAATGCTAAGACTATCAATATATTGATTTTGAGTGGGGATAGGGTTCAGTTTTACCCAGTATTGTTCTATTCCCTTTAAAGAATCCAGCCTGGCAGCTTCTAGCGATTGAAAATCAGAAACCACAATAAGTTCTTTCAATAAAGCGGGATCATCAGAAAATGCGTTATTGATTTTTAGATTGAGTGCCGTGGGCTCCATTTGTTTTGAGGTATACCTTATTCCCAAAAGTTTGTTTTGATCTTTCTTGATATTAATATCTTTATAAACCTCGTCATTGGTGACCAGCGAAAAATTGCCGGGAGCACGTTCAATAAGATCTTGTATGGCTTCGGTGAGTAATGGGCCTTTATCTCCCTTAGCCTGCATGCTAAAGGAATTATCCAGAAAAATGACTGTTTCCCTTTCACGCGTAGCGCTATCACTGTTGGGAATAAAGGGTTGGGCAAAAGCAAGAATGGCCGCGGTGAGCGCCAGTAGGCGAGTGGCCAGAATGATCCACTTTTTTAATTGCGAACTTTTTCGGGTGTTTTTGACCACGGCCTCCAGAAAAGCAACATTTGTAAATGCCGTTTTTTTAAAGCGCCGTAACTGAAAAAGATGAACAATAATAGGGAGGAGCAGTAAGAAAAGGGCATAAAGTATGTCGGGGTTCTTAAACTGCATGTAAACGTCGTATTACCAGCACGAAAATACTCGATTTATAAGAGATACCGGGAGGTTTTGATTCAATTTTTGAGAAGCGGCAAATTTAAAGTGGCCTAAAACTTCATTTTATGTGCACTGCGGAGTGGGTGTCCTTAAATGAAGTGAGACTATTTAAAAGTATAAACAGCGCTGGTTAAAGCAAACCTAACTTTTAGAAAAATTCAATACTAATTTCTAAATCAGGGAAAACCTTCGGGATGCAATGACATAAATACCCCCAAAAGTTTCAAAAAACAAATTATTCAAATGTTTTTTAAGTTAATATAAATTATTTAGAACTCAGTTCGCCGCTCATGGAGTTTGCTCCCACAACCTGGCGTGGCACATCGTCTTTGCGGGCGGTAAACATAAACGTACTGCCTTTACCTACCGAGGAATCTACTTTAATGGTTCCGCCCAGATTGGTAACCAGTTTTTTAACTGTAGAAAGACCTATACCATTCCCCCGGTTTCCATTTCTATCTTTATCTGTAGCGACTTGAAAAAGGTTAAAAATACCCTCTTTTTTATCAGCCGAGATACCAATGCCATTATCAGTTACCGTGAAAATATAATAATCTTCATTTTCCTTAAAAGTCACCTCTATCTGTGGGTTTTCCTTATCATTATACTTGATGCTGTTGCCCACAAGGTTTATGAAAATCTGGTACAGGGCAGCCCTGTTACAGCTTATCATTACGTTTTCCTCGGGCAGTTCTATGATGGTAGAATAATCAGTATTTACCATATCCTCAATCTCTTCGAGCAAATGATGCAAATCAAATTCCTCCCGTTGATCTATACTTAGATTATCGCTCTCATAATGCTGTAAAATACTGTTGATGTATTCGCTGAGTGAAAACGAAGAACTTTTGAGATAATTAAGATAATCAAGACCTTTTTCATCCAGAAATTGTTTGTATTTAGCCTTGAGCAAATCGGTTGTGGTGATAATGTTTGCCAGCGGCATTTTCATATCGTGTGATACCACACCTGCAAAATCTTTGAGCAGTTCATTTTTCTTTAATAGATTTTCCTGCAGGTTTTTGTTTTCCAGATGCTGCTTATGCAGTTCAAAAAGGCTTACCACCTGACTGGCTAGCGCTTCTAACGTTCTGATTTGTTTAGCATCCAGTTTTCTGGGCTTATGGTCAAAAACACATAAGGTGCCCAGCGCATGCCCTTTTTTATCTATAAGTGGAACGCCTGCATAAAATATGGCCTTTGTATCTCCCGTAACAAGTGGGTTATCTTTAAAGCGGGCATCTTCACGAGCATCTTCAATGATAAAAATAGATTCATTACTTTGTATCGCATGCGTACAAAAAGAAATTTCACGCGGAGATTCATTAAATTCTACACCGTAATGGGATTTTAAAAAATTGCGGTTATAGTCTAACATAGTGATTAGCGATATAGGCGTATCACAAATGTAGGCGGCAATCTGAGTGATATTATCGTAGCTTTGTTCTGGTAAAGTATCTAACAGTTCGTAGGAGTCCAAAGCTTTTTGGCGCAATTTTTCTTTCATATCCGTTGGCACCATAAAATGGGTTTATGGGGTTAAGTTTATGCTGATTTTTAAATAAATAGTTCTAAAGCCGCTGATTTTCAATTTGAATATTCAACGTCAATTTTATGCTAAAGATAGTATTTTCAATAATTATTGAAAAATATTGAGAAGTATTTTTTAAGAGAAACTGTTAAAATTTAAAATTGATCCTTTTCAAATGCGCTAAGTCCAAATAATGCGTAGTCGTATTTCACAGGATCTTCAGCATCAAGAGTTCTCAGCCGGGCATCGAGTTCACTTACCGCGGCAGCATCGTTCTGTTTTCTTTTTAAAAGTCCCAATTGTCGTGCTATCCTGCCAGAATGTACATCCAGCGGACAAGAAAGCTGTGCCGGACGCAGTGATTTCCAGATGCCGAAGTCCACATTTTTGCTGGCTGGCCGTACCATCCACCGTAAAAACATGTTGATACGTTTTGCAGCAGATTTTTTAAGGGGATCGCTGATGTGTTTCTGGCTGCGGCGTAAATGTTCAACCTCAAAAAAATGTTTTTTAAAGGCGTGAATACTTCCCTGAAGGGACTCCTTTTCGGCGTTTTTCTTAAAAATGGCCTCTAGACCTCCATAATTGGCATAAATATGCCGTAAACCACGTATAAACGTACTAAAATCAATGCCATTAAAAGTGCGGTGCACAAAATGATCCATTGTTTTTAAGTCATCTTCCTGATGATGCATGATAAAATTATAGGGATCATGTTCCAGTAATTCCATCATTTTGGTTGCGTTGGTAATGATGCTTTTTCGGTTGCCCCAGGCGATTGTGGCGGTAAGAAAGCCAGCAATCTCACGGTCTTCCTTTTGGGTAAACAAATGTGGAATTTGTATGGGATCTGTCGCTATAAACTTGGGTTGCTCATAGAGCGCTGCTTTTTCATCCAGAAAATCCCGTAAATCACTATTTTTCATCCTCAGCAACAATTTTTCCATCTACCATGGTCAATTTTCTATCGGCCATATCAGCGAGTTCTTCATTGTGGGTCACGATCACAAAGGTCTGGTTGAACTCATCGCGCAGTTTAAAAAACAACTTATGTAGGTGCTCTGCAGACTCGCTGTCCAGATTTCCAGAAGGCTCATCAGCCAGGATAAGACCGGGATCATTGATGAGCGATCGCGCCACCGCGACCCGTTGTTGCTCGCCGCCTGAAAGTTGGTTAGGTTTATGGTCTCCTCGGTGCGAAAGTCCCAAAAAGCCAAGCAGTTCTTTAGCTTTAGCTTCTACTTTGCTTTTTTCTGTTTTTGCGATAAAAGCGGGAATGCACACATTTTCTAAAGCGGTAAATTCGGGCAATAACTGGTGAAACTGAAAGATAAAACCAATATTTTGATTTCTGAATTTGCTCAGTTCCTTATCGGAAAAGCGGGCGATGTTTGCCCCATTTATATCCAATACCGTTGCCTTGTTTTTATCTGCACGATCTAGCGTACCTAGAATTTGAAGTAAAGTGGTTTTGCCCGCGCCACTTGCACCAACGATAGAGACCACTTCGCCTTTAGCGATATTTAGGTTTACGCCCTTAAGCACCGGTACATCGCCATAGGATTTAAACACCTGTTTTACTTCTATCATTGGTTTTTTATTTTGTGCACGTTTTTATCTGCTTAATAGTATCGTGTCTGTTTTTACTCAGGCCTTTGGCCATAGATTATCCAGATTCTTTAAAAAGAAGGCAAAGATACTATTTGTGCGACAGGTGTACCACCTAGTCCACTCAAAGCTATGAAGCTTTCAAAAAGCCAATTTTTGAACGGTATTAAAGCCAAAATTAAGGTTATAATCTTACCTCGAAATAACTTACAAAAGTGCTCTTTTTAGTAAGAAATAACCAATAAATACGACAGACACAACGGGTTTTTATGTGAGGTATTGTGAACTAAACGTTAAACCATATTATAAGTAATAATCCTAAAGTATCTTTGTTTAACTATGCAAGAGAAAAGTAAAACAGCAACGTTTGCAAACGGCTGCTTCTGGTGTACAGAAGCGGTGTTTCAGCGATTTAAAGGAGTAGAGGAAGTACGAAGTGGTTTCACGGGCGGGAAGATTAAAAATCCTGCTTACCGGGAAGTCGCTATGGGGCTTACCAGCCATGCCGAAGCGATACAGTTTCAGTACGACCCAGAACTGATAACGTATAAAGAATTGCTTGAGGTTTTTTTTACCACGCACGATCCCACTACCTTAAACAGACAGGGCAATGATGTGGGCACGCAATACCGGAGTGCTATTTTTTATGATTCTGAAGAACAGCGTAAAACCGCAGAAGAATATATCAATTGGCTGAAAGAAAATAAAGTTTTTGATGCTCGTGTAGTCACCGAAATAAAACCCCTTGACGCTTTTTATGCGGCTGAAGAAGATCATCATGCTTTTTATAACCGGAATAAGGAAATGGGGTATTGTCAATATATAATTAACCCGAAGATTGATAAAATACGCAAGCATTACCAGCACAAATTAAAAGAAGAATATACCGTTTAAAGAAATTTATGTCACCATATAAAGAATTTGCAGAATACAATATTGAATTAAAGGAAGGAGTGAGCGATCACTTTGCATCCATTATAACAGATCTAGGTGAAGATGTTACCCGTGAGGGCATACAGAAAACACCAGAACGCGCAGCAAAGGCAATGATGTACCTAACTCAAGGCTACACCATGAACGCGGAAGAAATCTTGAAGAGCGCCATGTTTGCCGAAGATTACAACGAAATGGTCATTGTAAAGAATATTGAGCTGTATTCGCTTTGTGAGCATCACATGCTTCCATTTTTTGGCAAGGCACATATTGCTTATATTCCTGACGGGCATATTGTGGGACTTAGTAAATTGCCCCGTGTTGTAGATGTTTTTGCCAGAAGGTTGCAGGTACAGGAACGCCTTACCCATGATATTCTGGAATGTATCAATGATACGCTTAAACCTCAGGGGGTAGCTGTTGTTATTGAAGCTTCACACATGTGCATGATGATGCGCGGTGTACAAAAACAAAATTCGACGACTACAACTTCAGGTTTTAGGGGACAGTTTGAAAAAATTGAGACCCGTAATGAGTTTTTAAAGCTCATTAGCTCAGATTTGAGTTAATCTGGCACTTTAATTGTACTTAATTATAAAAACAAATTTATGATCAGGAATAAAAAAAGTTTACTCGTAAAGGGGTTAATTTATGATCTGGTAGGTATGGCATCAATGGCCATCCCGGTGATTGGTCCTTTTCTCGATTTGGGATGGGCGCCCTATGCCGCCAGCCGCATGAGTAAAATGTATCCCGGCAAAAAAGGAAAACTAGCTTCTATACTGGTTTTCGTTGAAGAAATTTTACCTTTTACTGATATCATTCCTTCATTTACCTTAATGTGGTTGTACACATTTGTGCTAAGCAGTGAACCTACTGCTGCCCACACTGAAATTTATGAAGCGGAAGTGATCAATTAATATTATAATACTAATTTGATAAAACAAAAAACCGGGCAATTTGCCCGGTTTTTTTTATGCTAATACCCCCTTTTTTTACTTGCGGGCGCGCTGTATTTTAATGATTTTAGCGACTACAAAATAGCCTATAAGCAGAATAATAAAATACCAAAAATAAGAGACGGGCTCACCTTCTCCGCCTACAGTGGTAAAGAGTCGTTCCCAGCGTATTTTGTTGAATCCGGTGGCGTTACTGTCCCAACTCATAAAAATTAAAACTGGCTTGCCCACAATATGATTACCGGGCACGTAGCCCCAAAAACGACTATCTTCAGAGTTGTGGCGGTTATCACCCATCATCCAGTAATAATCCTGTTTAAAGGTGTATTCGGTTATGGGTTGACCATTGAGAAGTATTTGGGTGCCGTTTTGGGTAAGGGTGTTGTCTATGCCCATCTCATCACCCTCATAAACTTCTATGAGCCTTTTATAAAACGGCAATGTTTCGGGATTTATAGGCGTTGTCGTTCCTTTTTTCGGAATGTAGAACGATCGCATCTGATCCCTGTTTCCCAGACTTGCCTTTCCTTTTGGAAAAATAGTGGGATCAACGCGATCAGGGGACATGACATTGCGTTGCAGCGAACTCACATTGGGGTGGTTCTTAAAGCTGGCGGCGCTTTCTTCCGTTAGGGAATAAACAAGAAAATCATTACCGCTGGTAAAGCGCATTCCATCAGTGAGGTCATAGCGCTCGTATAGATTTTTGGCATTAAAACCACCGGTCGCGGTACCGGTATAGCTATATTGTGGTTTGGCCCTGTCGGGTAGATTAATAGGTTTTCCGTTGGCATACACCTTGCCATCTACAATTTTAAGGCTATCGCCCGGAAGGCCCACGCAGCGTTTTACGTAATTTGATTTTTTGTCGATGGGTTTGTCATAATACTTCCCATTATCCAGACCATAGAAGCGGTTAACCGTATCAACCGGCCACCCAAAAACAACAATATCAGAACGTTCTACATCTTCAAAACCAGGAAGTCTGAAGTAGGGGAGTTGGGGCCAGTTTGTGTATGATTTGGTTTTGATAAAAGGGATGGTATCATGCACCATGGGGAAACTTACCGTAGTCATGGGCGTACGTGCGCCATAATGAAACTTGCTCACAAACAGAAAATCACCTACCAGCAACGTTTTTTCCAGCGAAGCGGTGGGTATCGTAAAGGGTTGCATGACGTAAGTGTGCACAATCGTTGCGGCCACAACCGCAAAAAGTACCGAACTTACCCATTCGCCAGAGCCACTTTTTGGGATGAGCGAACGGTTTTCTATATAAGGACCAGCATCAACATAATTGACATAATAGATATAAAAACCGAGTGTAATGATGACCACAATGGTATCGGTAAGGCTTTTTTTACCAAAACTACGAATGGTTTCTACCCAGATTACGGGGAACATGATCAGGTTTACAATAGGAATAAAAAGCAGGATCGTCCACCAGCGGGGGCGGTTGATGATTTGCATTAAGACGATTGCATTATAAACGGGAACTGCAGCTTCCCACGCTTTTCGGCCTGCTTTTACATAAAGTTTCCAGGTGCCCAGAAAATGAATGACCTGAACAGCCAGAAAAAATAAAAACCATTGTGTAATTGTCATAACTTCTTTTTAATTCTGAATTTTAAATTTTGAATGGAAAATAGATACTAAAAAAGTTGAATGGAATAGACCAGTAATTGGTACAAAACAATTCCAAGAAAAATTTGAATTACCCTATGGGTTAATATTATTTTTTTGATATCCAGCTTTGTAGAATCGATTTTTTTTCCATTTCTATTGAGTTCAAGTTTGATGTTTTTAAAATTGAATGTTTCATAAATGGATTTTAACTGAAAATTTTCAGCGCCAACCTTAAAAAAATGTGTGGTACTCCCTAACGAAAACTTTTTTGAAACTTCTCGATCATCTACATAAATACGCTCTCCTCCCAATAATGACTTAGAAAAAGCAACTTGCTCATTATCGATAGTAAAGACCGTTTTTTTCATCCCTTTTTTTCAATTCAGCATTCAAAATTTATAATTTTAAATAGTTTACAGCCCCAGCACATCCTTCATACTATAAACCCCACTTTTGTCTTGTAGCCATTCTGCAGCGATTACGGCTCCCAGCGCAAAACCCTCGCGCGAATGCGCTTTATGCTCTATGTTGATTTCATCGATTTTGCTGTCGTAGCTGATGCGGTGCGTTCCGGGGATTTCTCCTTCACGTACTGCATTTATCGTGATTTTTTCCTTTCCCTTCTTGTCAAGTACCCAGCCCGTATTGTCACTGTGCTCCATGATTCCTTCCGCAAGGCTAATTGCGGTGCCACTGGGCGCATCCAGCTTGTGGATGTGGTGAATCTCTTCCATAGAGACGTTGTAACCGGCCACATGTTGCATCATTTTGGCCAATTGTTTGTTCAGCTCAAAAAAGATGTTTACGCCCACGCTAAAATTAGATGCATATAAAAAAGCACCGTTGTTTTTTTTGCATAGCTGCGTCATTTCTTGATAATGATCCAGCCAACCTGTAGTGCCAGAAACCACAGGAACGTTATTGTTGAGGCATGTGGAGATGTTGTTTAGTGCGGCTTCGGGAATGCTAAAATCGATGGCAACATCGATGTTTTTCAAGGAAAAATCCTCGTTTTTATCTACTTTAAGGCCAATTTTGTGACCGCGGTCTTCAGCGATTTTTTCGATGGTCTGGCCCATGCGGCCGTATCCTAAAAGTGCAATGTTCATCATTAAAAGGAAAAGGTTAAGCTAGCGCCAAAGGTATTCATGGAGCTAAATTCATCCCTCTTAAAATAGGGATTTAAAGTAAGTGAATCATCTACGTTAAACTGAGAAAGATGGGCCCGTACGTTAGCCTCAACAATTTGCAACACATAAATTCCCGCTGATATCAGGATGGCAAGCTCTTTATTTCTTCTAAACTGGGTCTGCGCACGCAACAAAGCATCTTCGCTAAAAACCTGCGTTTCTGTACCATCTTCTGCTACGATTGTAAATTCATCGATGCGACCGGCAATGCGGTCTTTGTAAGCGGAACGATAGCGCTGAAATTCTCTCTGGTTATATACCGCAATTCCTATTCCCGTTCCCAGGGCAGCGTAGACGATAGGTACTTTCCAGTAATCTTTATTATACGCCTGGCCAAGTCCCGGTAACACGGCAGAATAAAAAGCAACTTTTGCCGGTTTTAGGGGGAGATACTCGTCATCGAGAAGGCTATCTTGCGCCTTTACCGTGACCATTTCATCTGAAGTGGCCGTAATTTGCGCCTGCGCGGAAAAACAGAGCAACAGCAGGCCCAATAGAAGTACATACGAGTTATTCCGCACCTTGTATGAGTTTTTGAATACGTTTAAAATCCTCTTCAGAAGAAAAAGGGATGATGAGTCGGCCGTTTCCTTTTTTGGCAAGCTTTACGTCTACTTTAGCGCCAAAATGATTTGCTATTTCCTTTTTGCCATGTTTTACAAAATCGGGTACTTTTGGTTTTGGTGAGGAGACTGATTTATTACCATCGGCCTTGTAATTTTTTACCAGGGTTTCGGTAGCGCGCACGGAAAGCGAATTTCCAATGATTTTCTCGTAAATATCCAGTTGATCGCTGGTATTTTCAATATTGATCAAGGCGCGGCCATGGCCCATTGATAAAAAGCCGTCCCGCATTCCCGTCTGAATGATGGGATCCAGTTTCAGCAAACGCAAATAATTGGCAATTGTAGATCTGTTCTTCCCCACGCGGTCGCTCATTTGCTCTTGCGTCAGGTTGATTTCATCAATAAGTCGTTGATAGGAAAGCGCGATCTCGATAGGATCAAGATCTTCCCGCTGAATATTTTCCACCAGGGCCATTTCCAGCGATTCCTGGTCGTTTGCGATACGTATATACGCCGGGATTTTTTCCAGCCCCACGATTTTTGAAGCTCGGAAACGTCGTTCACCAGAAACCAGCTGATACTTGCCAAAACTCAGTTTTCTAACAGTAATGGGCTGTATCACACCCAGTTCTCTAATAGAGCTAGCGAGTTCCTTAAGCGCTTCTTCGTTAAAACTACTACGTGGCTGAAAAGGATTGACTTCTACCGCAGTAAGGTCAAGCTCTACAATATTGCCCACCACCTTATCTGCGCCCTTGTCTTCAGCAGATTTTATATCATTTTCAGGATCGTTGAGCAATGCGGAAAGTCCGCGCCCCAACGCCTGTTTTTTTGTAGCTTTCGCCATTACGCTTCGTTTTTCTTGATTATTTCCTGGGCCAGGCTCAGGTAATTTGTAGCTCCCTTGCTCGCCGCATCATAGTTTATGATGCTTTCTCCATAACTGGGGGCTTCACTTAAACGCACGTTACGCTGTATAATTGTCTCAAAAACCATCTCGTTAAAATGCTTTTGAACTTCTTCCACCACTTGGTTGGAAAGGCGCAAACGCGAATCAAACATCGTAAGCAGCAGCCCTTCTATATCAAGGCTTGTATTGTGTATTTTCTGAACGCTTTTTATGGTATTGAGTAGTTTGCCCAGTCCTTCTAGCGCAAAATACTCACATTGAATGGGAATAATCACTGAATTTGCGGCAGAAAGCGCATTTAGCGTTAATAATCCCAGCGATGGCGCGCAATCTATAAATATGTAATCGTAGTCATCCTTGATTTGATCCACGGCTTTACGCAGCATATATTCGCGTTGATCCATATCCACCAATTCAATTTCAATGGCGACCAAATCAATGTGTGCGGGGATCAGGGAAAGGTTGGGCGAGTCTGTTGCTATAATCGCACTCTGGGGCTTGACGCTCTGGTCAAAAAGCTGGTAGGTGCCCACTTCCACACCTTCCACATCTATGCCAAGGCCAGAAGTGGCGTTCGCTTGCGGATCGGCATCTATGAGCAGCACCTTTTTTTCCAACACTCCAAGGGAAGCCGCTAAGTTTACGGCGGTCGTGGTTTTGCCCACGCCCCCTTTTTGATTGGCTACTGCGATAATTTTACCCATAGTTACTTGACTCGGTTGTTGAGCGACAAAAATACGATTAATAATATGCTTTCAAAATGACAGTTGTTAACACTTTTAATGACTTTTTGCACAGTTTGTTGATTTAATAGATGCTATTTCAAAGAAAAACATGTGATTTTTTTTGAAAGCGAAAAAATAAGGACATTTAAAAAACGGTCTTTTCCATGTATTTTTTGACCATTTTTCATCAAAAATCACCTGAATTTAGCTAAAAATCAGCTATTCCGGAAGATTGAATCCCTTGAAGTAAGTAGTGCTATGGAAGCTTTAAATCAAGAACGTCAGGGCAAGCCTGCCTTTATCGGTAAACAGGCACACAAGGTATAAATCGGAAATTTATTTTTTAATTTGAGGTAAACCTTTGGGGAAATTGAACCCTTTAGAGGGATTAAAGCTTGATTAAGACCTCTTTTTACTTTTGATCATGGCTTCCAACTGATCCCAGAGTTCTTCCGGAATATCCTGCAGAATATTGAACTGCCCAGCTCCTTCCAGCCATTCGCCGCCATCTATCGTAACCACTTCACCATTCACATAGGCCGAAAAATCAGAAACGAGATACGCGGCCAGATTGGCCAGTTCCTGATGTTCGCCTACCCTGCGCAGCGGTATTTTTTTGGAAAGGTCAAATTTATCTTTGAGATCGCCGGGCAATAGACGGTCCCAGGCGCCTTTAGTAGGGAAGGGGCCAGGCGCAATCGCATTGCTGCGTATGCCGTATTTTGCCCATTCCACCGCCAGCGAACGCGTCATAGCGAGTACACCGGCTTTGGCCGTTGCACTGGGAACCACATACGCCGAACCGGTCCACGCGTAGGTGGTCACAATATTTAAAATAGTAGATGTGGACTGCTTGGTATCGATCCAATGTTTGCCAAAGGCGAGCGTACAGTTTTTACTTCCTTTCAGAACGATGTCAATAATCACATCAAATGCATGTGCCGAAAGCCGCTCCGTTGGGGAGATAAAGTTACCGGCCGCATTGTTCAGCAGCACATCTACCTTACCAAATTCCTTCACACATTGCTCGCGCATCGCTTCCACCTGGTCATAATCGCGCACGTCGCATTGCACGGGTAGACACGTGCCGCCCGTTTCCTTTTCGAGTTCGCTGGCGGTATTTTTGAGTTTTTCCAGATTGCGCGAAGTGATGGCCACTTGCGCGCCAAGTTCCAGAAAATATTTGGTCATCGCTTTCCCCAGGCCGCTGCCGCCACCAGTAACCACGATTGATTTTCCTTTAAGCGCGTCATCGCGAAGCATTTTATCTGTGTAGGGCATGGTTTTATTTTTATTTAAGGGAAAATACTATAACTCAAACTTAGGACAAAGAAAAGTTGAATTTAAATCGAGATGATTGAAATATGTGTATTTTGTAGAACCTTAATAATTGAAAATGAAATTTGAAAATAACTCATATATAAGTGGTGATGGAATCTACTATAAAGGTGTAATTAGAGATATTAAACGCTCAAATATCTCATTGCAACCTTTTTATGAAGCGTTTACTAATTCTCTTGAAGCTATAAAAATTAAGGAGACATTAAGCGAAAATTTTGAAGGAAAAATAGAAATTAAATTACATTCGACACAAAAC
>DRGP01000121.1 GCA_011050015.1 Leeuwenhoekiella sp.
CGATATGACCGATACCTTTAAGCGTATCAAGAATTATAATGTTTCGATCAAAGAATTGAAAGATAATGTTCTTTTTCTTCGGAAACTGGTTGCCGGCGGTAGCGCGCATAGTTTTGGGATTCACGTGGCAAAAATGGCAGGTATGCCGCAGCAGGTGTTGCACCGGGCGAATAAAATATTGAGCAAACTCGAGCAGTCCCACGGGAAACAGGAAACCAGTGCGAATCTCAAAAAAGCGACCGAAGAGGAAATGCAACTCAGTTTTTTTAAACTGGACGATCCTTTGCTGGAGGAAATTAAAGAAGAAATCCTGCACATTGATATTGATACACTCACACCGGTAGAAGCGCTTATGAAGCTCAATGAGATTAAAAGGATGCTGCTGCGCAATGCAAAGAGCAAGGTTTCCTAGGAAGACTTACGGTTTTCAAAAAAGAAGTGCGTTGGATTTAAAACTCAATTAATGCTGATTTAAAAGTGACTAATCACTTTACGGTTAAATGTTTATAAATGGATTAATTTTAAGGTGTTTTAAAAACGAAAATTCTTTTATAAAACGCTTGCTGTATTGTATAAATCTTTTAAATTTGCCTCCGCATTGATCACAATAGCGATTATGCGAAAGTAGCTCAGGGGTAGAGCATCACCTTGCCAAGGTGGGGGTCGCGGGTTCAAATCCCGTCTTTCGCTCTCTCCCCTTTATCGTCTGGCGATAGAGGGTTTTTTATAACATGCCATTTCGGTCTGAAAACAGTCTAAAATGGCACTATTTTGAAAAGTACATCACGCTCGGGTGGTGGAATTGGTAGACACGTTGGACTTAAAATCCAATGACCATTGCGGTCGTACGGGTTCAAGTCCCGTCCCGAGTACAGAAACCCTCTTTATCTTATTGATATTGAGGGTTTTTTGTTTTTGTATAGTTAACCATTCGTAAAATTCACTATTTAGATTGATATTGAATAAAGTTAAATTATATTAATCATGAATAATATTTGATTTAAAATGCGTTAATTTAATATCCCACTTCTACATTACTTTAACCTATAATTATTAATAACTAACACTACTATAACTATGTCTAGTAAAAAGAGCATAATTAAAGTTACAAAAGGAGGTAGGCTTTATAAGCGAACTGCAGATTTTTTTCAACAAAAAGATATTGTGGCTGCTATAACTGAACTAGCTAACTCAGATCTAGTAAAAGAAATAAATAAAAAGGAAAAGCGTGAATTAGAAACTACATAGATGCCATGGAATCTTCTTATTTTTCCATTAGTAGGTGGGTATTACATTCTAACTCGAAGCCATAGATTTAAGTTTATTCAGCAACGATTGGATAGACAAAGACTCATTTTTGAGAGTGTATTAATTGGTTCATTTACCTGCGCTTTAGCTGTATCAATTAGATTAATATTTTTCTATTATTATCCATCGCTTATTGAAAAAATTTATATTAATCTTCCGTTTAAGGAGCCCTACACTATCACAGCATGTGCAACTTTGGCATTATCTATAATTTTGACCGAAGTAGGTAATTTGATTTTTGTTAAAAACAAGTATGCAATAAAAGCCATTAAGTCAGTTGGTAATGAATGCGAATTGCTTTTTGAAACATCTTTTTCTAAATCGAAATTACTTTTATTTAGTCTTTCCAATGATAAGTTTTATATTGGCTGGGTTGTAGAACTACCAATACCATCAATTTCTAGTCATGTTAGAATAATACCTGTTATAAGTGGATACAGAAATGAAGAAAAAAAATTAGAATTTACAACTGAGTATTTGAATGTTTATACTGAAATGATGCAAAAAGTTAAAAGCGTTGATGTTAAAGAATTTAAAACTGATATAGTAATAGATGTTCAACAAATAATTACAGTTTCTTTTTATGATTTTCAACTTAGTAATAATTTAATGAATGCAGGTAAAGAAACTTAATATTCTAAGCATTGAAATTTTATTATCTTTAAATCACTTACCTGCTTAAGCCGTAGGTAATCTTTTGAACGAGAAAAAAGAGGGTTTCCATTATGGTTGCCCTCTTTTTGGATTTGTATATCTCATATGTTAATGTATTTAGGGTAAGTATAAGCATAAATTGTTTTCACACCCTTAACCTCAGCAAAAATTGCGGTGCATGCGTTACGGCTTCACTCGGTCAATCTATAAACGGTATAATTGAAACTTCAAAGGCTAAATGTGATCTTAAAAACTTTGAATAGCAAAAACTCAGTAATGGGTAGGAGGACATACCGACACCTATTTTTCGAGAAGATTAAAAGCGGACTGAAAATTAATTCCTATTTTTAGGGAACTTCAACAACCACGCCTAATGAAAAACTATTGCATTCTCGCTTTATCCTTCACTCTTGTTGCGCTATGCTCGCTTCATAAAACCGCTGCTCAAACCGTGAATACCTACCAGCCACAATTTGGCATTTTTGAAAATCAAGTTAACATCGGCGATCCAGCAATGGACGGAAATGTGGCTTACGATACCAAAGCACAACAATACACCATTACCGGTTCGGGTACTAATATTTGGGGGCAAAAGGATGAATTTCAATATTTATATCAATCCATTCAAGGGGATTTTATCCTTCGGGCGCGGGTGAAGTTTTTAGGTGAAAACGGTGATCCCCACCGTAAAATTGGTTGGAGTATTCGGGATAATTTAAATGGAGATACAAAACATGTCAGCGCTGCCATTCATGCTGACGGACTTACATCGCTACAATACCGCAAGGAAACCGGAGGAAATACCGAAGAATTCAAATCTACAGATTCTCTACCAGATGTTATTCAGCTAGAACGCCGCGGGGATACTTATTACATGGCTACTGCAAAATGGGGCGAGCCGTTGACCACGGTAGAAATTGGTAATATTGGCCTGAGAAACGAGGTTTTTGTTGGTCTTTTTGTTTGCGCACATGATGCCAGTGCTACGGCTAAGGCGGTATTTCAAAATGTGCGTATTATAAAGCCTATGCCTGAAGATGGCGTTCCCTACCAGGATTATTTGGGGAGTAGGGTAGAAATTATGGACGTAGATAGTGGTCAGCGGAAAATCCTTTTTCAATCCGCGCACTCGTTACAGGCGCCCAATTGGGTTAACGATGATAAAGAGCTGGTTTATAACAGTAATGGCTTTTTATACCGATATACCTTTGACACCAATACTGTACATCAGGTAGAAACCGGTTTCGCTACGCACAACAATAACGATCATGTCTTTTCTTTTGATGAAAAATTACTGGGCATAAGCAATCATAATCCGGAAGATAAAGGGAATTCTTCCATTTATCTTATGGATTCCAAAGGTGATTCGCTGCCACGGAAAATCACTAAAGACGGCGTGGGAAATTCCTATTTACACAGCATCTCACCCGATAAAGAAACCTTGCTCTTTACCGGTTTCCGAAATGATAAATTTGATATTCATTCCATTAATGTCAATACACAAAAAGAAACCCAACTTACCGATACCGAAGGTCTCGACGACGGCTCAGAGTACGCACCAGACGGGAAAAGTATCTATTTTAATTCTAACCGTACCGGAGCCATGCAGCTGTGGCGCATGGATGCCGATGGTGGCAATCCAGAACAACTCACTTTTGATAAGAATTATAATGATTGGTTTCCGCATATTTCCCCTGACCGTAAATGGATCGCTTTTATTTCCTTTTCAAAAGATGTTCCCTCTGATGACCATCCGTTCTATAAGCAATGTACGTTACGGTTGATGCCTGTTTCAGGGGGTGAGCCAAAAATAATTGCCTACATCTACGGTGGCCAGGGTACTATAAATGTTCCCAGTTGGTCCAGTGATAGCAAGCATATCGCCTTTGTGACCAATAGCGATTAAAAACAGGTAAAAAAGGATGGTTTTTGACCTGTTTTAACCCATTTTAGGCGCATTCTAGGGAATTAATTCAGTTTAAAATTCAGGTTTTTCTGTTTTAATTCCGTGAGGAGCTCATTACAGATTTTTACTTTTTTCTTCCGGCTGGGCATGTGTATGGAAATCTTATCCTTGGGATCAAAAACATAGAAATAAAGGTTCTGATCGCCCCGATAATTCAATAAAACTTCGCGTAATAAATTGATGCGTTCTTCCTGTACATCTTTTAAATCAAGGTTTATGGTGAGTTTCTTGCCAAAGGTTTCCATAGCATCCTGTAGTTGCATAAAATTATTGAACTGAATACGCGGATCACCTTTTTTGCCAGTGTCTCGGTTGGTCCAGCCTTCTTTAATATACACCCGCACGTGCACAAAGCTATTGGGAATCAGAAAATGCCTGAATTTCAAATAGTCTTCCCCAAACATCCTGAATTCAAAGGAATCACTAAAATCTTCAATAAAAAATGCGGCCCAACCTTTGCCATTTTTGGAAACTCGGTGCTGCACTTCGGTGATCACCCCGCCAAAGGTTACTTCACGATTTAAGGAATCGTTGAGGTTGTGAAAATCGCTCACTTTACCGTTGCAGAAATTTTCCATTTCAATTTTATAATCATCCAGCGGATGCCCCGAAATGTAAATGCCCACCACTTCTTTTTCGCGTTTCAGCTTTTCCATAGTACCCCATTCTTCACAGGGCGGTACCACAGGTTCGGGGATTTGTACCTCGCTGGCATCACCAAACAGGCTTACCTGCGCTGAATTTTCATTTTCCTGAAACCGTGCTCCGTATTTTACGGCTTTCTCCAGGAAACTAACTCCATCTCCTTCATCCTTAAAATATTGCGCACGATGCGTGGTATTAAAACCATCAAAACCTCCGGCAAGGGCGAGGCTTTCCAGGGCTTTTTTATTGGCAGCGCGTAAATCGATACGTTTGGCGAGATCAAAAACGCTTTTATAAGGGCCGTCTTGTCTATTTTCTACGAGGGTTTTTACTGCATTTGTACCCACGCCTTTTACGGCGCCCATTCCAAAACGTACCGCACCACGGTCGTTTACGGTAAACTTTCGGTAAGATTCATTGACATCTGGGCCTAATACTTCAAGTCCCATACGGCGACATTCTTCCATAAAGAAGGTGACTTGCTTGATATCGCTCATATTGTTGCTCAGTACCGCTGCCATATATTCTGCGGGATAGTGGGCTTTTAAATAAGCAGTTTGATAAGCAATCCAGGCGTAACAGGTGGAATGCGACTTGTTAAAGGCATAAGCAGCAAAAGCTTCCCAGTCTTTCCAGATTTTCTCCAAAACTTCTCGGGGATGGCCTTTTTTCTCCCCGCCGTCCAGAAATTGGGGTTTCAGTTTAGACAGCAGAGCAAAAATCTTTTTACCCATCGCCTTTCGCAGTACATCGGCTTCACCTTTGGTAAAACCGGCGAGGCTTTGCGAGAGGAGCATCACTTGCTCTTGATACACGGTAATTCCATAGGTTTCTTCCAGATATTCCTTCATATCGGGCAGGTCATAGGCGATTTCTTCATCGCCATGTTTCCGGGCAATAAAGCTGGGGATGTATTCCATAGGTCCCGGGCGATACAGGGCGTTCATAGCTATGAGGTCTTCAAAAACAGTGGGTTTTAAGGCCTGCATGTGTTTCTGCATCCCTGGCGATTCATATTGAAAAATCCCTACCGTATCTCCACGTTGAAAGAGTTCGTAGGTTTTCTCATCATCCAGCGGAAAACTATCGGGATCGAGATCAATATCATGTTTATGCTTTACCAGCTTGACCGTATCCTTGATCAAAGTGAGCGTTTTCAGCCCTAAAAAGTCCATTTTTAGTAGCCCCGCTTCTTCAACCACGCTGTTATCAAACTGGGTCACGTACAAATCGGAGTCTTTTGCAGTAGAAACGGGTACAAAATTGGTAATATCGTCAGGCGTAATAATTACCCCACAGGCGTGAATACCGGTATTGCGTACCGAACCTTCGAGTTGGCGTGCCTGTCGCAAGGTTTGTCCTTCCAGATCGTCACCTTCGGCGAGGTTTAATAGTTCATTGACCTTGACCAAATCGTCACTGCGAAATTTCTTCTTTAAGTCGGCATCACTTTGTCCAAAAATCTTGTTCAGTTTGGACATTGTAGGGATCAACTTCGCTATACGATCTGCATCACCAAGCGGTAAATCCAGCACCCGAGCGGTATCGCGAATCGAACTTTTTGCGGCCATGGTTCCGTAGGTGATAATTTGCGCAACCTGATTGGCACCATATTTTTCGATCACATAATCCATGACGCGGCTACGGCCTTCATCGTCAAAATCAATATCAATATCGGGCATACTCACCCGATCGGGATTGAGGAAACGCTCAAAAAGCAGATCGTATTTCAGCGGATCAATATTTGTGATCCATAAGCAATACGCGACCACACTACCTGCGGCAGAACCTCTTCCCGGTCCTACAGAAACATCCATGTTCCGCGCTTCGCGGATAAAATCTTCCACAATAAGGAAATAACCGGGATAGCCGGTATTTTCGATCACCGAAAGCTCAAAATCGATGCGCTCCTTTATTTTTTCATCGAGAATTTCACCGTATCGTTTTTCGGCTCCCACAAACGTTATATGGCGCAAATAAGCATTTTCTCCGCGTTTTCCACCATCGGTTTTATCGTCATCCACCATAAATTTTTCGGGAATGGTAAAGGCGGGCAATAACACGTCGCGCGCGAGATCAAAAGCTTCAATTTTAGCTACCACTTCCTGCACGTTGCTAATGGCTTCCGGCAGGTCTTTAAAAAGCGCCTTCATCTCTTCGGCGGTCTTAAAGTAATACTGGTCATTGTCCAGGCCAAAACGATAGCCGCGCCCGCGCCCCTTTGGTGTCGCCACTTTCTCCCCGTCCTTTACACAGAGCAGTACGTCGTGCGCATCGGCATCGGTCTGTTCAATATAAAACGTGTTGTTTGTGGCAACCGTTTTTATGTCGTGCTTTTTAGAAAATTCGACCAATGTCGTGTTCACGCGGTTTTCATCTTCCTGCCCGTGGCGCATAAGCTCGATATAGAGGTCTTTACCAAAGGTTTGCTTCCACCATAAAAGTGCTTCTTCAGCCTGATTTTCGCCCATATTCAGTATTTTTCCGGGCACTTCGCCGTAGAGGTTTCCGGTTAGGACGATGAGGTCATCTTTGTATTTTTCGACGATTTTACGGTCTATACGTGGGATGTAGTAAAATCCATTGGTGTATGCGAGTGAGGACATTTTGGCCAAATTGTGGTAGCCACGTTTGTTTTTTGCTAAAAAAACGATCTGATATCCGTTGTCTTTTTGACTTTTGTTGGTGTGGTCTTCACATACGTTCAGCTCAACGCCCACAATAGGTTTTATGGATTTTTCGGTAATGGGTTCACCGGCTTCCTCTAACTCCGCATTTTTCTTTTTAAGGTCTTTATTGTAGGCGGTAATTGCTTTCACAAAGTGAAAGGCGCCCATCATATTGCCCATATCGCTTATCGCGACCGCGGGCATTTTCTGTTTTTTTGCCGCGTTTACGAGATCTGCAACGCTTGATGTGGACTGTAATATAGAAAACTGCGAATGATTGTGCAGGTGCACAAAATCCACCTCCGCCATTTGCTCCACATTTTCTTTGATTTCTGCGGAAGAAATATCAGCGCGATCTGCTTTTTGAAGTGCTGACCTGATTTTCGCGGAAGCTTTTTCAAGATTGATGTGCTTAAGCTTGATAAGCGCAATAGGCTGCGGATTTTCTTCTGAAAACCTTTCAAAATAATCGGGCTGAACATCGAGTTCTTCCTTGGTAAAAACGCGGCGCCGCACCAGTTCAAGAAAACAGCGTGTGGTCGCCTCAACATCTGCAGTTGCGTTGTGTGCTTCCGCAAAAGGCGCGTTGAACAGATATTCATGCAGCTCGGTGAGCGTGGGCAATTTGAATTTACCACCACGGCCGCCGGGAATCTCACAAAGTTGGGCGGTGGTTTCGGTACAGGTATCGAGCACGGGAAGTTCCTGCAACTGATTTTGAACATCCAGCCGGTGGAATTCTGCTCCCATAATATTCAGATCAAAGCCCACATTTTGACCCACAACGAACTTGGTTTGCTCAAGCGCGGCATTGAACTTGCCCAAAACCTCACCCAGCGGTAAACCGTCGCGCCTCGCGAGTTCTGTAGAAATGCCGTGAATGCGCTCGGCATCATACGGGATATCAAAACCATCTGGGCGGATGAGATAATCCTGATGATCCACCAGATTGCCCATGTCATCATGTAGCTGCCACGCAATCTGTATCGCGCGCGGCCAGTTATCGCCGTCTGTTATGGGGGCGTTCCAGTTTTTGGGCAGGCCGGTGGTTTCGGTATCAAAGATTAAATACATGGGCTATTGTCTATTATTATCACTATTTCCATTGGTTTTCGGCTCAAAAAAGAGCTTTTATGACAATAAAAATAGCAGGTCGTGGATTCAGGAAAATGACCCTAAAATTATTGATTATTGGGTTGGGAATAAAAGAAAGTTGTTAGAAGTTATTTAAAAAAAACGTGTTCCAAAAAAATGGTTTGTAATACTTTGCAACACAAGGATTTTAACTTCTAGGTAAAAAAACCAAGCTGAGAAGCTTGCTTCTAGCTATACGATATAACGCTTGTTTAAGGTCTGTTCAAAATGATTTATATGGGATTGCAGTTTTTACTACGTATTGAAATTGTACTGAAAATAGCCTGCACATGACCGGTGCTAACCGTCGTGGTCATCTCCCTTTACTCCACAGGTGGAAATTTATAAATCCTTTTCAGATTCTACTTCACGGTTTTTCCGATAACCTATCGGTTATTGAGAATTTTGGGGTGTTTTTGGCACAAAATGGGGTGATTTTCAGACTTTAAATTGGTTTTACTTTAAACAGAAAGGAGATTTTGGTGCCTTTTTTGGTTTCAGATTTAAGTGTTCCTTCTAGTTGCTGGGTAAGCAAGCTTATTAATTGGGTCCCAAAACCTGTACCCTGTATTATATTGTCCTCCTGTTTTCCGATACCATTATCTGCTATCACAAGACTTAACAAACTTTTTTCCTTGTAGTTTAAAACTATGGTTATAATCCCATTTTTTTCGGGAAAGGCGTACTTGAGGGTATTGGTCAGCAATTCATTAACAATAAGACCCAGGGGCACGGCGGTATCTACATCGAGGTATATGGGCTGCATAGCATACACTATGTTTACGCTCTTTTCCATCCCAAAGGAATCGATAATATGGCTCCCTAGGTTTTTAAAATAATCCTTCATTTCTATTGCGGCCAGATCCTCACCCTGATAGAGTCGCTGGTGGATCATGCTCATGGAATGCACCCGGTTCTGGCCTTCAACCATGGCATCTATTATTTTGGGATCTTTAATATGGGCAGATTGCAGTGCCAAAAGACTGGAGACCACTTCCAGATTGTTCTTTACGCGGTGGTGTATTTCCTTTAACAAAAACTCTTTCTCCCGGTTCTGTTTCTGAAGCAGCTTGTTTTTCTTCCTATTGTTTGTAAAGCCCACAAAAAGCAAAATTAAGAACAACAGCAAAAGCCCGGCGATAAGGGAAATCAGATTCTGACGGGTGTTTTGCTGCTTCAGCTCGTTTTCCTGAAGGCCAATGGTACTTTCCTTTTGAGCCACCTCAAATTCAGTCTGAAGCAGGGAGATGCGCTGGTCTGCTTCGGCAGTAAAAATAATGCCTTTCAACCGGTCGTATTCCTTATAGGCCACGTAGGCTTCTTTGTAGTTTTCTGATTGAAAATAGGCTTCCCCCAGACTTTGATAGGCCTGACTTAAATAATATTCATCGCCAAAATTTGTGGTGGCAACTTCAATAGATTTGTCAAGATTGGTAATGGCACTTTCATAATTTCCCAGTTGATTTTGTAGTTTCCCAACGGAAAGGTAAGAACGCATGAGCATGAACGCATTATCAAGCAAATAGGCATATTTTATGGCATTTTCGCCGGCCTCTTTGGCCTTATTAAATTGTTTTAAATAGGCATACAGATCAACCAGCGAAATATAGACGTCGCTCAGATTATTGTAAAATCCATAACGCTCGCCAATAACGATGGAACGCTCATAATATTCAAGGGCTTTTTTATGGTTGTTTAATGCGAGATAATTATTGCCTACTACATATAACGTAAAATCGTAATCCAAATCTTCAAGGCCCCACTGCTCAAAATGGCTGAGCGATTTTTCTCCATATTCCAGCCCTTTTTCAAATTTGGACTGTTTCCAGAACAGGTTGCTCAGGTCGCTGTAGGCCAGGGCCTGTGCTTTTAGGTCATTCAGTTTTCTGCCAAGCCGTAACGATTCCAGCGCATAATCTGCCGCTTTGCCCAGCTGGCCGCGCCGCTCAAAAACATAGCCCAACTGGGTGTTCAAAAACCCAAGGTCGCTTTCTTTTACTTTTTGCTTTGCTTGTTCCAGCACCATATAAGCACTGTCCAGTTTTTCCTGGCGCAATAAAATGGCACCCTGAGTAATCTGGAACCTCCCATACCAAAGGCTGTCTTTTTGTAAAGTAAGCCGCAGGCCTTCCTGGGCAAACGTTAGCGCAGAATCCAGATTTTGGGTATGCCAATAGTACGCGAGGTCATTTAAAACAGAAAATCTCAAGGTGTCATTTTCTATTTTCTTTAAGGCCTCCTGTAATTGGCTAAGGTAGGATGCATCAAATGCATCGGTTTCCACAAAAACCTTTGTGTAGGGATCGGTTTTTCTAAAATCGAACAGTTGCCCATAGCAAGAACCACAGAAAACTATTAGGAATAAAGTGGTTGTTATGAAGTAATTTCTCAATAATTACTGTTTTTTGCGGAACAAAGAAGCTAAATATACGATTTAATCCATCATCGAAGCGTTTAAGCTGTCTGTGCGGGAGCTTAAGGCCTAATGTTCTATAAGTTCTAAATGATTTAAAATCAGAATGCTGGCTTCTACCCGGGAACTTTGATGCAGATCCCCTTCCGCTTAGGCCTCAAGAAATTCGTTTAGTCACCCTGCTATTCGTTTCAAATTAATCTTCGTTGAATTCGATAAATTTACTATCCCAAGACAGCGGGCAGGCTCAGACAATTCCGTTTGTGGTTGAATTTGATCTTAGTGTTAGGCATTGTGCGATTTTTTAGCGGCAAATTGTATGTTCCGTGGCCTGAAAATCGATGTTTTAGGCTGAATAATGGCTGTTTTGGGGTAATTTTTAGATAGTTTTTCCTGTTCTCTATCTACCTTCTACAAGAATCGAAACCAATTGCAGGAACCCCAACTTCGGTAAACCAAAGCCTTCCTTCGGACATTAATTCCATCCATCCGTACCATATCGCTTTCTCTTTCTTTTGATTCTTCTTTATTTAGATATAACATTCAGATTCAAAAAACAACGGGCGAGCCAAAAAACCGACCCTACCCCATGCACTTAACCTATAAAAAGCAATTCCTAACCGGTTTTTGACTTGGCGTGAAAGAATTGGCGCTACCTGAATTTATGATAGAGATTGAACCGGAAGTGCATAAACAAAACGATTAGTATTCAGAAAATCAAACATATTTCAAATTAAAGTAAAGCACAGTTACGCACCACAAAAACCTAGATGCTTTAAAATATGTTCCAGAACGCGATATGAGGGTTAACGCTACCGTAATCGCCGCGCTTGTTTATCAAATTGCACAGGAGAATTCGCGTTTGCCGAGAGAAGATTAAAGGAAAATGACTGTTTAGTTCACTGGCATTGATAGCATAACATTTTAAATAAATAAATAATGGAAACCACAACAACCCAACCATCACCAGCAGTAATCCTTCAAATAGGAACAGGATTTTGGGCATCGAAAGTCCTTTTGACAGCCGTACAATTTGAATTATTCACACACTTGGTAAAGCAACCGAATCAGACTATCAAAGATATTAAATCAAAATTGGACTTGAAATGCACCGACAGAAATGCTTACGATTTTTTGGATTGTTTAGTGGGATTGGGCTTTCTAAACCGTGAAGGAATTTTGGAGACAGCCCATTATTCAAATACTATAGATACTGCTATTTTTCTTGACAAAGCCAAACCGTCTTACATTGGTGGAATTCTAGAAATGCAGAATGAACAAGGCTGGAATGTATGGGCAAAACTTGATAGAGGTTTAAAAACCGGATTGATTCAACACGATGTAAAAGATAATGATGAGAACATTTTCGATTTTATAAGTAATAAACCCGAAATGTTTAAAAAGTTCGTAGATGGCATGACAGGAGTCCAGATGGGCAACTTTATAGCTTTGGCACAAAAATTTGACTTTTCAAACTATAAAACCTTGTTGGATGCTGGTGGTTCTGCTGGTGTGCTGTCTATAATGATTGCCCAACATAATACTCACATGAACTGCACCACGTTCGATTTACCTGCATTGGAATCTATGGCAAACGAGACTATAGAAAAGTTCAAAATGGCAGATCACGTAAAAGTGTTGAATGGGGATTTTTTTAAGGATGAATTGCCAAAAGCAGACATTGTGACCATGGGAAATGTGCTGCACGATTGGGACGAAGACACCAAAATCAAACTCATGAAAACCGCTTATGATGCCTTGCCAAAAGGAGGCGTTTTTATTGCCATTGAACATGTAATTGATAATGAGCGAAAACAAAATGTCTTCGGCCTAATGATGAGCCTTAACATGCTTATAGAAACTGGAGATGGCTTTAATTACACGTTTGACGATTTCAATAATTGGGCAAAAAAAGCAGGTTTCTCATCTACAGAATTGATGCCTTTGGCAGGCCCTTCGAGTGCTGCGATTGCTTATAAACAATAAAATTAACATTAAGACACCACAAGTAGCAGACAAGCTCGTATCGCTTTGCCGAGGCCAAAAAAATAGCGGGTGTAAAAGAACTTTATGCGCCGGAAATTGGTTTAACAATTCGGCAAATCCCGTTTGAATTGAAATACGCACACTTAAATACGCACTTTTCACATATATCTAACATCGGAAGTTTTTCCAAAGCTCCTTTTGAAATGATAATACAATATATAGAATGCGTTATCAATTTGGCGGGCGTGGATTACGTGGGTATCGGTTCAGATTTTGATGGAATTTTTTTGACACCAAAACAGTTGGACGACGTTACCGATTATCCATTGAACACCAAAGCGTTGTTTGATAAAGGATACAGTGAAAAGGATGTTGACAAAATCCTGGGCGGAAATCTGCTACGGGTTTCAAAAGCGAATGAAATTAACTAGCGCTTTGGTTAACGAGAATGCAAAATCGATATTTCCCATAACCTACCCGTTTTTGGCTTTTTTTGAATATTTTTAGCACAAAATGGGACGATTTTCAGCTTAAAAATCCATTTTTTGACTAATTTTCAACTTTAATCTCCAGTGTTTTTGCCTTTGCGAGAGCTTCTTCCACGCTGTTGCGCTGCTTGATAAGTAAATTTGAGGTAGAGGGCGGCACTTCTTTATCATTGATGATTTCATTGTAATCTTTTACCGCTGCTTTTTCACCACGAATAGCCTCTTCAAGAATGGCTTCCTCTTTATCTGAAGTAAACGCCGATTTTAAATCCATCCATGCACGGTGTAAATCACCGGTAAAACTGGTGCCCTTATCAGGCTCTTTGCCAAAACTGCGAATTTCATCCTTTAGTTCGTGACCAAAATCATATCTATCCTTCGCCCTAGATTGAAAATACGCCTTCAATGTTTGGTTTTTGACATCTTCAGCCGCTTTTTTATAACCCGCTTCTGCATCGTAGTTTTTTTCTAAAAGCGTATTTAATTTTTCGGCAATTTTTTCTGAATAACTCATGACTTTATAATTTGAAGAGGAAATGAACCTCAGGTTATTTTATAAAGTTAGTAGCGACCCGCGTTATAAAAATCCCAATTAATAATTTTTAACTGTTGACATATTTTGTTTGTGTAAGCTACTAGAGAAAATCAAAAAAGCCCGCTAAATTATATTTAGCGGGCTTTAAGTTTAAATATCTTTTCTGAGCTATTCTATATCAAAAGCGGTATTGATCCTGGCAGTAAGATCTTCATAATGATACCGCGTCAATGCATTTCCGCTTCTTGATTTACGGCTATTAAGGTCGCTCTTTAACCGTTGCAGTTCGCCGCGCATCAGCGCTACCACATCAGATTTTAATAGTTCGTCGCCATCATCTGTTTTTGCTTTTTTAATGATTTCAGCGGCAGCATCAATGTAGGAGCGTTGTAGGTTACGGCGATAAGCATCTACCACTTTACCGGCATATAATTCGCTATACACGCCTTGGCGTACATCTTTAAGCATGTTCAATGGAGTATACGCGGAACTACCGTTGCGCTGCTCATTCTCACTCATCCGCGTGATACGGTCAGCATCAAGTAGATAATTGATGGCTCGGGTTTGTAGTTTTTGTACCCGTTCTATCGCTCCGGCAGCTTCAATACGGTCCAGAATTTCGTCATCGAGCAACCAAGTTGGAGTGGTAAATGCATTTTGATTTAAAAATTCAATAGCTTTTTGCTGCATGGCTTTGGGCACTGGGGTGTACACTACTCCATCTTGATCTGCGGTTTTAAAGGTTTCATAAATCCCGCCCACATTGGTGATCACGTGGTAGATATAGCCGCGCCATAAACTGGTAAGTTCGCTATATACTTCGTCCAATTCACTATAATTGGCACCATCTTTGGCTGTCCATTCTACCAGATTGGGAACTACTTTTTTTAGATTCGCCAAGCCATATGCACTCGCTTTTACCTGATCACGGCCTAAACTTTCCCGTTGCGATTGCGGATCGACACCACCACGGCCACTGCCAAATTCGTACATTGGGTCACCGGCTTTGTCGAGTATCCATTTATCCAACGTATCTTTTTCGGCTTTTGCTGAATTAGCTTCTGGCAGATAGCGGTAGCCCCAATTGATTGCGTACTTATCATAAGGCCCCATCATGCGGATGTAGCGCACACCCTCATCACCGGGCTGCGCCACATAATTTACCCGTGCATAATCCATAATGCTTGGGGTCAACCCATATTTCTGGGTAAAATTTGCATCGCGTAGCGAATCTGTGGGATACGCCGAACTCGCTTTCATGTTATGCGGTAGCCCAAGAGCATGACCCACCTCATGCGCGATCACCATGCGCATCATTTCTCCTATTTCTGCCTCGGGCGTGTTTAGGGTTCGGGCATTTGGATTTTGCGCTCCGGCTTCAATCATAAAGCGGTTTCTGTAAGAGCGTAAATGGTTGTGGTACCAGATGATATCGCTCTCTATAATCTCACCTGTTCGCGGGTCGCTTACTGAAGGCCCCACCGCATTCCGCGTGGTACTGGCTACATAACGCACCACGGAATAACGCGCATCTTCCGGGCTAAATTCTGGGTCTTCTTCTTTAGTTGGCGGATCCTTGGCAATGATTGCGTTTTTAAAACCGGCTTTTTCAAAGGCCACGTTCCAGTCTTCAATACCTTGTTTAAAATACGGGCGCCATTTTTCCGGCGTACCGGGATCCAGATAATAAACAATAGGTTTTACCGGCTCCACGAGTTCACCGCGTTTATAGGCCTCCATATCTTTGGGAACCAAACGCCATCTACGTATGATCTCATAGTCGTCAGATTTTAATGCGTCAGAATTATAGTCATATTTTTTGGTCGTAAACCAGCCCACGCGATCATCGGCGATGCGGGGTTGCATCTTATCTTTGGGAAGAAGGATCATCGATTGGTTCATGAGCAGCGAGATTGTACCGGCCTGGTCATTTTCGGGCGGTTCTTCGGCCTCGTAAGTGGTCACATGCTGAACCTCAATATTCTTCGGAAAAGATTTGACAGATTGAATAAATGATCTGCTTTTATCTAATTTTTTTACTTTATACTGTTTTTTTAGTCTAGGCGAAATTCCGCTTAGCGCCTGTATATCCTCTTCAAAAAGTCCGTCGACTTCAATGACCACCGCGGTGGAATCTTTATTATACGCCGCGACTTTTGAACTGAAGAGTATAGGAAAAAAGTTATTCGCCTCCACACTATAATTAATGGGCGATTCCGGGTCGCTCTGGTTCTCAAAGCTCACCACTTTCATATCCACCTGATTATCGCGCTTGGACCAGCGTACCACCTGTGTGTTCACCTTAGAGCCGGCATTTACATAACCACCGCCAAAATTATTGGGCACCTTGGCAATCCTGCTCACGAGCAGCATATCTACACCAAAAAGCGAATCTGGGATTTCATAATACAGTTTTTCATCTACCCGGTGGGTTTTGAACAGACCATCATCGGTAATTGCGCTTGAAGTGATGACCTTGTCGTAGTCTTTGACACTATTTGACGTTTTTTGGTCATTTTCGTCCGTTTTTTGAGCAGTGGGAACGTTTTTTTGTGTGGAACAGCCTGCAGCGAAAAGGGCTGCTAGTGTGAGGGGGAGTAGTTTTTTAAGCATTTTATTTTTTGAGAAATTCACAATAAGCGCCCAAGTTAAGGAATTCTTCTCCCTAACCGTCCTAAGAAGAGTAAGTTTTTAAGCTCCTTCCCTTGGGGAAGGCGGGTATGGGAATTTTTTTACTTTAAGTATTTCGGGGGAATGGCAACTATCTCACTGCTGCTGAAAGTAGCTGGAAAGTGCCTTTTTCTGCATCTACTTCGGTTTCAATACCATTTGGAATGGTGGTGTTGTCTGCCACATGACCAAACATTGCACCTGAAAATGCAGGGATTCCCAGGGGTTTTATATAATGATCGATTACTTCCTCAAGCGTGAGTGAACCGTAACCACTGCCACCGGCATCACAGTCGTTGCATTTTCCGAAGATAAAGCCTTTGATTTGCTTAAAAACCCCGCCCAACTCCAGTTGGGAAAACATGCGGTCTATGGCGTAAATCTGTTCGCCCACATCTTCCAGATAAAGAATCTTGTCGCTCCAGTCGGTTGGGAAATACGGCGAACCCATAATGCCGGTCAAAACGGAAAGATTTCCGCCCAGCAAGCGGCCTTTTGCGGTACCAGGCGTGATCGTCCTGATCCTATTTTCGGTCTGTACAAGCTGATTTTCGGGTGTTATTGACGGATTTTCATAAAGTAGTTTTTCTTTGCCAAAAAGCAGTTTTTCAAAACTTTCGCGGCTAAAACCATTCCATGAAGAAACCGCCACCGGGCCGTGAAAAGTCACCAGACCGGTCATTTGAAAAATAGCCAAATGTATTGCCGTAATGTCACTGTAGCCAATGAAAATCTTTGGATTGTTTTTGATCGTTTCATAATCCAGTTTATCTAAAATCCTGGCTGATCCTGAGCCTCCGCGCAAAGCGATAATAGCATTTACAGAAGGATCTTTGAACATGGCGTTCAGATCGCCGGCGCGCTCTTCATCGGTCCCTGCGAGATGACCGTAGCGGGCATTTACGTGCTTGCCAAATTTCACTTTCAATCCCATGGCCTCAAAAGTTTCCTGAGCAATTTCATAAGGTTCAGATTCAAAAATGGCACTCGCCGGACTTACAATCCCAATGGTATCGCCTTTTTGAAGTGCTTTTGGAAGAATGATATCTTTCAGGGATTGGTTATTTTCGGCCAAATTGGGGTGAAAATCGGCCGGAATCAGCGGAAAAACGCCCGCTAGGCCGAGGTTTTTGATGAATTTTTTTCGATTCATGTGTTTTTTTTAAATTGAATTTAGGAGATAAAAGCGAACTTGATACAAATTTTTCGACTACCGCCTCTAAAATTCACTTGATCTGATATCGTTCTCATTTCGAGTGTTTTGGTTATAGCGATAGCGGAAACTAAAAATGTATCGAGAAGCGAGTTGCTTCTAATTTCAATAATTATCCCGAATCTTCAATAAAATCCCTTCCATGCCTTTTTTTAAGGATGAAGTGGAAACGGTATAATTGCTGTTCATAAAACTGAAAATGAGCGTTCTGCCACTTTTTGTCATGATAAAACCGCTGAGGCTGTGGTTATTGCTCAGGCTTCCCGTTTTGGCGAAAATATAGGGGACATCGGCGCTGTAATAATTTTTCAGCGTACCTGATTCCCCACCCACGGGTAAAAGATCAAGTAGTTTTTCCAAAGGTATTTTTTCGGTGATCATCTCGAGGATTTTGATCATGTTACGCGGGGTTTCCAGATTGTAGCGCGACAGGCCAGAACCATCTACCCATTGCGGCTCATCGGGAAGTTGCTTAAAAGCGTTTTCCTTCATATAATCTATAGCTATGCGTGTTTTTAAGGTGTCTGCAAGTACTCCTGAGGAAAGTAAAAGCACCTGTTCTGCCAGAAAATTATCACTTACTTTCAGCATGCGTTTGTAAAGGCTATCTGATGGAATACTATAAAGGGTTTTTTCTTCACCTTTAAATTTTTTGAATTCGCGAATTAAACCCACTTCTTTTTTGAGCGTATCTGCTAAAACTTCTACAAAAAGATGAGGGGAATATTTTATGGGAACCTCCTGCCGAAAAGCGGTATCCCGCACAGCAGACTGATAAAAAAAGCCGTTTTCGGTCATTTTTCGGCTCAAACGGGCGGTTTTTCGGAGATTTAAGGAGTCCAGAATCAGATCTTTTTGATAAAAATTGGGGTAAGCCTTTGGGATTTTTACTGTATCGCCTTGTGTAAATGTAGCCCTATTGGCATAAATGGGATAAGCCACGCGCTCTACGGTGTAATAGGAGTCATAATCGTCCCAAGACCAGCCGGGGCCAAAGTAGGTTTCCGTATAATTTGGCACTTCATAAAAGAGGCATTCTCTGCGGTATCGAAGAAAATCCATGATCTTTGAAGTTGGTAAATCAGGATTTAACAAAGAAGGATCGCCCGTCCCCCTAAAAATTAGACTATCCCCTGAAACATGATATTTTAATGCAGGTACCGAGTCGCCAAGAACGGTCAAACCGGTATAAAACGTAAGCAATTTTGTATTTGAGGCCGGAGTAAAATACTTGTCTGCATTGTGGGTGTAGAGCATCTTTTTTTCCACAGGATCATAAATGGCCAGACCGGCAAATGCCTGTTCAAAATATAGCGAATCTTTAAATGTGCTGGTTATCGCTTTACTTGCTTTTCGCTGCGTTCCGCAGGAAATCAGCATAAAAAGGGTGAAAAATAGCCCAAAACACCTAAAAATTGTCTTCATGATTTAAAAATAGGGAATTATTTGATTTTTGAATGTAAAATTGAAAAATGCTTCCCAAACCAATTTATACCTGCAAGGAGGCCTGGGGCAACACAGTTCGACAAGCTCAGCACAACGGCCTTGCAAGAGTTCTGTTTTGTTTACAGATCTTCTGGGAATTTGTCAATGGGCTTGATTTTTATATCTCTGTAAAAAACCTCCGCTCCCTCAGATTGCAGTTGGATTTTGCCTTTTATGAGCGGTTTTTGATCTTCCCCAAGCACTAGTTGAGAATTGTTTAAAATCATGGTGACCACACCATTCACCACATGTGCACTTTTGCCTTTATAACAATATAAATCAAGGGTGTTCCATTCACCAGAGGGCTTTTCTGCATTGGGTTGTTTCTTTACATGACGTCCTTGCGGTGCGCTTTGACTAAACGTACGCAAAGTTGCCTTAGGGTCGTATTGATAAACACTGTCATTAAGTTTTGTAGTTTTTACATCCACTTGTGCACCGGCGACGCCCCAATAATCACCGCAATCGCCTTCCTGAACCTGAAATTCCTGTGATCGCAGCCAGACTCCGTCGCCATCGCCGTGATTTCCCACTCCGTGATATAACAATCCGCTATCACGCGGAGCGTTGAGGCGCGGTTCATGCTTTTCTTTTCCCCATTTAAAGTGAAGCTGCAGGTGGTAATTTTGATATTCCTTTACCGTTGAAATCCCTCCGAAAACTGCTCCCGAGATTCGTAATGCCGGGGCACCATCAACCTCAACTACAGAGAATACCTCTGGCAAATCATTGTTAAAACCAAAAATGGCCTGATCTGGTCTGTCAAAAGGCCTTCCCAAAAAAGTATCCCAATTGTCAAGGTTTTTACCGTTAAATAGTGTTTCCCAATCTTGGGTTGCAGGTTTTTCAGATAAATTTTGCTTAAGCAAAAACAAGACCGAAGTGCCTAAGAAAAGTATGATTAGCAATGATTTCATGATGATATTTTAAAACGTGAATGGTTTGGTAATGAAGTCGGCGTAAACTATGTAGCGGCATTATGAGCGTAAGGCATCTTTTTCTGATGGAATCGTAACCTCTAAGTCTGGCAAAACCTCAATCAAATACCGGGAATCATTAAACGTACCGGTTATGGTATGGGTTATTTTTTGCTATGCTGCGCGGAAAATTGACATAAAAAGGATGAAAATCACCCCGATTAGCCTAAAAACCGTGTTGATGATTTAAAAATAGGGAATTATCTTATTCTTTAATCAGGAAAGTATTAGAAACAAAAAAACCCCCACCAAAATACTTGGAGGGGGTTATCTTTCAGTTTATTTCTTTCCCGTCTTTATCTGTAAAGCGGTACTCGAGATACGTGTAAGCATCTCTGGGCATGATTTTTACCCATTTCTTATATTCTAAAAACCATTTAGAACGTACAGAAGGAAAGCCTTTTGTCAAGAAGGCCGCTATAAAAGGATGGGTGTGCAGTGTTATCTTTTTATAGTCTTGTTTATTCTTAAAAATTCTGATAAGGTCTGTCTGTATGCGGTTTACAACACCTATAGGGGCTTCGATCTCTCCGTTTCCGTTAGGATCTACTTCCCGGGTCTTGATATTCATCTCGGGCCTTACCCGTTGCCTGGTAATCTGGATAAGTCCAAATTTACTGGGCGGTAATATTTTGTGCTTGGCGCGATCGTCACTCATTTCATTTTTGAGGAGAGAAAAGAGTTTTTTCCGATTTTCGGCCTTGCCCATGTCTATAAAATCTATCACGATGATGCCGCCCATGTCCCGTAAACGGAGCTGGCGTGCAATTTCTGATGCGGCGATCATATTGACCTCCAGTGCCGTTTCTTCCTGGCTTTTTGCCTTATTGGAACGGTTACCACTGTTTACGTCTATGACGTGAAGGGCTTCGGTATGCTCTACAACGAGGTAGGCACCGCGACTCATGGTCACAGTTTTACCAAAAGAGGTCTTGATCTGTCGCTCGATCCCGAATTTTTCAAAAATGGGAACTGTATTTTGATAGAGCTTTACAATATTTTCTTTTTCAGGAGCAATTTCCTGAAGGTATTCCTTGAGTTGATAGTACAGTGTCTCATCATCTACGCTTATTGCGCTAAAGGTATCATTAAAGATATCTCTAAGAATGGATGAAGCCCTGTTCATCTCGCCCAGTACTTTACTGGGTAGGCTGGCATTTGGCAGTTTTTTGCACATTACATTCCAGCGATCTACAAGGTTTTGTAGGTCCCTGTCCAGTTCTGCCACCAGCTTGCCTTCTGCAACGGTGCGTACGATTACCCCAAAACCTTTGGGACGTATACTCATAACGAGTCGTTTTAGGCGTGTTTTTTCCTCTTTGGATTCTATTTTCTGAGAAATGGATACCCTGTCTGAAAATGGGACGAGAACGACATATCTTCCGGCTATGGATAGCTCACTGCTTATCCGGGGGCCTTTTGTAGATATGGGTTCCTTGACCACTTGTACCAACAGGGGCTGGTTAGATTTGACAGCATCGGCAATCTTTCCGTTTTTGTCTATATCTTTTTCCTTATTAAAGTTCTTTAAGGAATAATCTTTTAATTTACCTGTGCTTACACGTTTTACAAATTGCAGGAGGGTGGGAAGTTGTGGCCCAAGGTCGTGATAGTGCAAAAATGCATCTTTCTCGTAGCCTACATTGACAAATGCGGCATTAAGGCCTTGAACCGTCTTACGTATCTTGGCAACAAAAATATCGCCTACGTTAAACTGGTTATCTTCTTCATCCTTGTGCAATTCTATTAGTTTACCATCTTTTAAAAGGGCAAAATCAACTGAAGTGGAACTAGATCTAATGATTAATTCATTATTCACGCTTCATTAAATTATATCCGTGTATACGCATATGCGCATCCACAAATGGATTAAACATTTTATTTTTATCACAGGATTTTTCCGGTTAGAAGAGTAAAGTAATGACATATCACTAGACTTTTCTTGATGTCAATGAACATATTTTCCCATCACTGATGGGGAAATAAAAGAAAAAGTAGTTAAGAACTACTTTTTCTTCTTGTGACGGTTAGCTCTACGCCGTTTCTTACGTTTGTGCGTCGCTACCTTATGTCTTTTTCTTTTTTTACCGCTTGGCATAAAAATTCAGATTTAATGTTAATATTTATTTTTCTTCAACAGCAACATTAGACTTTACACCTTCTACAAAAACCTTGGCAGGTTTAAATGCAGGTATATTATGTGCTGGTATTTTAATAGTTGTGTTCTTGGATATGTTGCGGCCTGTTTTTTCGGCGCGGGTCTTGATTATAAAAC